>NZ_JBHTUV010000008.1:0-229103 GCF_042793475.1 Microbacterium sp. NPDC056569
GGCGCACGGCGCCGGGCCGCAGCATCCGTCCTCCTACTCCTTCTGGTCGACCGTGATGAGCGAGCCGCCCACCGCGATTTCGCCCTCGAGCACCGGCGACACCTCTCCGAAGTCGTCGGCGTTCAGCACGATGACCGGCGTGATGAGGGGGTAGCCCGCCTTCTGGATCACCGACCGGTCGAAGGTGACGAGCGGGGTGCCGAGCTCGACGCGGTCGCCGTTCTTGACCTTGACGTCGAACCCTTCGCCCTTGAGGTTGACCGTGTCGATGCCGACGTGGATCAGCAGCTCCACGCCCCCGTCGAGCACGATGCCGAACGCATGACCCGTCGGCTGCGCCGCCGCGATCACGCCCGAACCGGGCGAGAACACGGTGTCGCCGACCGGCTCGATCGCGGCCCCCGGGCCCATGACCCCGCCCGCGAACACCGGGTCGGGCACCTCCGAGAGCGGGACGACCTTGCCCGCCAGCGGCGAGAGCACCTCGATCGACGCCTTCTCGAGCACGGCGGTCGCCGTCGGCACCGCCGCCGCGGCGGGCGCCGCCTCGGACGCGTCGATCGCACGCGGCTCGCTCGCCTCGATGAGGGCCGGAGCCACGTGCTCGGCGGCCGCCGCCGCCTCGGCCGCGTCGCGCGCCGCCTCGAACTCCGCCTGCTGCTCGGGCGTGCGGAAGTTCGACCAGATCACCAGGAACATCGACGTGAAGAACGCCAGGCCGATCGCGATCGCGTACAGCCCCGTCGGCTGGAACGCCGGGATCGTCAGCAGCGACGTGAAGACGAACGCCTGGGTGGTGACGCCGTTCTCCAGTCCCATCAGGAGGCTGCCGAGCCCGATCGTGAGACCGCCGACGAAGCAGCCGACGAGCATGCGCGGGTAGATCCGCTTGAACCGCAGATGGATGCCGTACAGCGACGGCTCCGAGATGCCACCGAGCAGGCCCGCCGCGAGCGCGCCCGTCGCCGTCTGCCGCATCTGGGTGTCGCGGTGACGCAGCGCGAGCACGAGCACGCCGGCGGTCGCGCCGAAGCACGCGAAGTTCCACGCGCCCATGGGGCCCTGGATGAAGTCGTACCCGAGCGTCTGGATGTTCAGGAGCATGATCGCGTTGATGGGCCAGTGCAGGCCGAGGGGCACCATGAACGGGTAGGCGAGCGGGATGACGATGGCGAAGATGAACGGCGAGAAGCTGTTGATCGCCGCGAGCGTCTGAGCCAGCACCGCACCGACGTACACGCCGATCGGCCCGATCACGAACGCGGTCAGCGGCATCATGATGAGCATCGCGAAGAACGGCACGAAGATGAGCTGCAGGTTGGCCGTGATGATCCTTCGCAGCAGCTTGTACAGCGGGCCGAGCACCGCCGCCATGAGCAGCGGCGGGAACACCTGCGAGCTGTAGTTCGCGATCGGCATCGGAATGCCGAAGACGGGGACGATGGCGACCTGCGCGGCCTCGATCCCGAACAGCGCCGTCGGCTCGACACCCTGGGCGAGTGACGTGAAGCCCGGGAGCATGAGCACCGCCATGATCGCGAACCCCACCCACGGATCCGCGCCGACCTTCTTCGTCGCGTTGTAGGCGACCATGAGCGGCAGAAAGACGAAGACGCTCTGCCACATCAGATTGATGAAGGCCCAGGACGGATCCAGCGTGACGCCGGGCGCGTTCCAGTCCGGAATCACGTCGAGCGTCGCCATGAGCGCCATGAACGTGATGAAGAACGAGGCGCCGAGCAGCGCCCCGAGGATCGGGCGGAACGAGTCCGACAGGAACTCGAACAGCGAGTCGATCCAGGCGACCTTCCCCCGCACGCCCTTCGCGCGCTCGCGCGCCTTGATCGAGTCGATGTCGTCGGGATCGGGTGCTGCCGCCCCGCCCCCGCCCTTCATCTCGGGCAGCGCCATGATGTCGTTGTAGACGTTCTGCACACCACCGCCGATGACGACCTGGAACCGCTCGCCCGCCTGCGGCACGGCGCCCATGACCCCGGGAATCGCCTCGACGGCCTTGCTGTCGACACCGGAGGCATCACGGAGCTGGAATCTGAGCCTTGTCGCGCAGTGCGTGAGGCTCTCGATGTTGCCGGCGCCTCCGACGGCATTGACGATGTCTGCTGCGGACGATGTAGCCATGGATCTCTCCTTCGCGAGGTGTCGTGCGCGCACCGACGACGCACTGCACCACGCCGTGCCCCGTCGAGCGCAACGCTAGCGGTCGCCTGATGGCGCGGGAAATACCCCACGCCACGACGTCGGTCACGGATGCTGCGCCCCGCCGTCGTGCGGCGTGCCGCGGCATCCGTCCGGAGTCACGCCTGCAGGCGGCCGGCCAGGCGGGTCGCGGTCATGTAGGCGATCGCCTCGATCGAGATCATCGGGTTGACGCCGGACGCCGTGGGGAAGGTGGAGGCGTCAGCGACGACGAGGTTCGGCACCTCCCACGTGGCCCCGTCGGGGTCGACCGCGCTCGTGGCCGCGGAACCGCCCATGCGCGCCGATCCCATGATGTGCAGTGCCGCCATCGAGCAGCGGCCGGGGCCGTAGCCCGCGGCCGCGCAGCGGGCGATGAAGGCGTCGAGGGGCTCGCTGGTGGAGCGGGTCCATTCGATTCCGGCCTGGTGTCCGGAGAACATGCGCAGCGCCCCGGCCGCCTCGAGGATGCGGGACGCGCCCGCCACTCCCGCCTGCACGCGTGCGGCGTCACGGGCCGACAGGAGGTAGTGCATCGTCGGCTCGCCGGACTTGTCGACTCGCACCTCGCCGGAGTCCTGGTCGCGGGTGATGACGCCGACGCTCGAGTAGCTCGCGAGGCGCTTCATCACATCGAGGTGGGACTGCGCGCCGCGCCACGACTGGAACGCGACCGACAGCCCCGGGTTGGCCGCCGCGGTCTCGTACACGGCGCCGTAGCCCGAGCCGTCGAGGTCGGCGTGCTCGGCCGAGTACCGCGCCTGCATGGCGCCCTCCCACGGGCGCACCTCTTCGTCGAACTCCGCCCACACCGCGGTCGCGGGGTGCAGGCGGAGGTGTTTTCCGATGTTCGGGTTCGTCAGGCCCGAGCGGCGCAGCAGAGCGGGCGTCTGCACGCTGCCGCCCGCCACCACGACCGCGCGGGCCCGCACCGTCACCGTGTGACCGGCGGCGGTGCGGCCCGTCACACCGGTCGCACGCCCGGCCGCGGTCTCGACCTTGCGCACGTCGACGCCCGTGTAGAGCCGCGCACCGGCGGTCTCAGCATCCGTCAGCCACGTCTTCGTGACCGACTGCTTCGCGCCGATGCGGCACCCGTAGCCGCAGCGGCCGCACTCGAGACCCGTGTCGCAGCCGACGACGTTGCGCTCGAGAGCACCGACGTGCCACCCGAGGCGGGTGAGCCCGCGCTCCATGATCCGGTCGCGCGCCGACGGCTCGCTGTACGCGCCGTTCACCCCCAGCCGCGCCCATACCGCGTCGAGGGCTGCGTCGTACTCGGGCGTCGTGAACTGCGGCACCCCGTTCGCCGCCCACTCCTCGCGCACGTGGTCGGGCGTGCGGAAGGACGTCGAGAAGTTCACGACGGTGCCTCCGCCCAGGCATTGCGCCGAAAGGATGCTGAGCTGCCCTTCGGCGGTGGCGGAGGGTCCCGGGGCGTAGAGGCGGGCGAGGCCGCCGAGTTCGCTGCCGTCGAAGTCGCGGTCGTCGTAGTACGCGCCCTTCTCGAGCACGATCACGTCGAGCCCCTGCGCCGCGAGCACGGCCGCAGCCGTGCCGCCGCCGGCCCCGGAGCCCACGACGACGACGTCGCAGTCGAGCGAGAGGTCCGACTCGGGCGTCTGCGGGTGCAGCGGCGGCGTCGATGCGTCGGGGCGAGGGCCCGGCGGACCCGGGTAGCCCATCGACGTCCACAGCGGTGAGGCGCCGTCGGCTCCGGGCGCGACGTAGTACGACAGCATCGCCGCAGACTTGAGGTTCTGGAACAGCACGCGCTTGAGGGGCACGCGCGAGTCCGACAGGGCGATGAGCGCGGCCTCGCGCCGGGCCGCCGGCAGCGTCGAGAACCGGCGCGGGCCGATGCCGAGCAGCATGCCGCCGAGCGGCGTGTCCCAGAGGGAGAGCACGCGGGCGAGGAGCTCGGCTTCCTCCTTCCGCGGGTTCGCCTCGAGCATTCCCTCGGCGATGGGCACCGCGCCCAGCCGGGTGGCCGAGGGGATGCCGTTGCCGTCGCCGGGGGCGAAGGTGTCGAAGATGGACTCGAATGTCGCCCGCTGCACTGCGGTCAACGTCATGGGTGCCTCCAGGTGCGCCGTTGCTGCGGCCAGCATGCACCACGCAGGTGCGCCGGGACAAGAGTTAAGTGAACGGAAATTCACTGGTCAGGCATGGTGTGCGGGCCAGAGGAACAAGCCTGCGTGAGAGGTTTCTCATACTCCGATCAGGCCTTTCCCCGAAAAGCGCTCTCACGTTCCGCCCAGGAAACCACCGGGAACCGTCCAGACGCGATGAGGCAGACTCGTGGACTTGTGCGTCCGACCCGAAGGCGCATAGCGCCGATCACCCGCGGCGCGAAACCCGAAGGATCGTACGTTCGCCATGCATTCAGACACCTCACACACGCCTGCCCGCCGTCCACGCCGCCGCTTCTTCGTGCCGACTGTCGCCGCCGTCGCGGCCGTCGGCGTCCTCGCCACGACGGGCCTCACGCTCGCGTCTCCAGCCCTCGCCGCCGCCGCACCGCTGGCCGCATCGACCATCGCCGCCGTCGCGGCACCCGAGAGCGCTGCGGCGAGCCTCCGCGAGATCCGCGGCGACGCCCAGGACACGCTGCTCTCCGCGCACGCCGCGCTCAGCGATGCCGCCGTCGTGACCGCCGACATCGCCGCCTCGGGCCTCGACATCGGCCTCGCCGACACCTCGATCGACACCGCCGATCTCGAGGAGGCTGCTGATCGCCTCACGAAGCTCGACGTGGTGCCGATGCTCCTGATCCCCGGCCTCGCCGCGGACGCCGCCGGCGTCACCGACAAGGTGAAGGCCCGCGTGGCCGAGCTCCGCGAGCACCTCGACGTCGCCGAGGACAAGAAGGCCGCAGAAGAGGCCGCCGCCGCCGCAGCGGCCGCCGCCGCCGCTGCCGCCGCTGAGGCGCAGCGGCAGGCCGAGGAGGCCGCCGCCGCCCTCGCCGCGGCGAACACCCCGGAGGGCGCCAAGGCGACCGCGCGTCAGATGGCCGCCTCGCAGTACGGCTGGGGCGACGGCCAGTTCTCGTGCCTCGAGTCGCTCTGGACCAAGGAGTCCAGCTGGAACTACCAGGCCTACAACTCCGGCAGCGGGGCGACCGGCATCCCGCAGTCGCTCCCCGGGAACAAGATGGCGAGCTTCGGCGCCGACTGGCAGACCAACGCCACGACGCAGATCGCCTGGGGTCTCGACTACATCCTGCGCGCCTACGGCACGCCCTGCGCCGCGTGGGGCCACTCGCAGGCGACCGACTGGTACTGATCTCCGCGATCTGGTGAACCGGATGCCGCACCCCGGCCGCAGTCGCGGAGTGCGGCATCCGCGTATTCAGTGCTCGTGGGCGCCCGGCCCATAGAGCTCCGCGACCTTCTGCGAAGTGAACCATCCGTCGTAGGTGTCGGTCTTGGGCCAGCCCTCTGGCGAGTCCTGCCACTCCTCCTGGCGTCCGTACGGGAGCACGTCGATCAGCGGGAAGGTGTGGCTCAGCTGCTCGGTGCCGCGGCCGTTCGTGTGCCACGTGCGGTAAACGGTGTCACCGTCGCGGAGGAAGACGTTGACGGCGAACCCGCCGCCCGCCGGGGCGTCCACATCGGCGCCGAAC
Source organism: Microbacterium sp. NPDC056569 (assembly GCF_042793475.1). Lineage (NCBI taxonomy): Bacteria > Bacillati > Actinomycetota > Actinomycetes > Micrococcales > Microbacteriaceae > Microbacterium > Microbacterium sp. NPDC056569. Next base: position 5,822 of record NZ_JBHTUV010000008.1, read on the forward strand.
GTGCTGCCGGCGGTGGAGAACCAGTCCATGCGGTTGCCGGTGCGCTCCTTGTACTCGAGCGCCTCGTCGATCGGCCCCTGCGTCACGATCACGAAGCGGGCGTCGTACGCGTCGAGGAAGTCCAGCCGCGTGAACTGCGACGTGTAGCCGGTGCAGCCGGGGCAGTGCCACTGCTTGCCCTCGAACCACATGTGGTTGTAGACGATCAGCTGCGACTTGCCCTCGAAGACGTCGACGAGGCGCACCGGGCCGTACTCGCCCATCAGCGTGTAGTCGGGCATCTCGACCATCGGCAGCCGCCGGCGCTGCGCCGCGATCGCGTCGAGCTCGCGCGTCGCCGCCTTCTCCCGCACGCGGAGCTCCTCGAGCTCGCGGCGCCACGTCTCGGCATCGACGACGGGCGGAAGGGCGTTCTGGGTCGTGCTCTGCATCGGAACCTCCGAGTGTGCGAGTGCGTATGTTCACACTGTACACATCTGGATGCCGCGGTCAAGGGGTCGACACTGACGCCCCTGACCCCACTCCCACACTGCATTTTTATACGGGGTAGCGAAATTACTCGATGGCTCCATAGCCTGGGGAGGCAGTCAATCCACCTCGACGAATCATCTGGAGGATGATCGATGGAGATCACACGACGCACGGTCCTGACCGGCGCCGCCATCCTGGGAGCCGCCGCCGCGATCGGGGCACCGAGTCCCGCCATGGCGTCGACGGCGCCGGGAGCGCAGGGCGAGAGCGCGAACAACCCCAAGACGGTCGAACGCTGGGGCATGCACGAGATCGTCCTGCGCGGCCCCGACAAGGGAAACCCCTATGTGGACGTCACGCTCGCCGCCGTCTACCAGGCCGCGGGTCAGACGATCACGGTTCCCGGCTTCTATGACGGCGACGGCACCTTCCGCGTTCGCTTCTCGCCGCCGCGGACGGGTGAGTGGACCTGGGCCGTCGACAGCAACCAGCCGGCGCTGCGCCAGTCCGGACGCCTCACCGTGGTCGAGCCCTCGGCCGGGAACCACGGGCCCGTGCTGGTCGTTCCGAACGGATACCACTTCGTCTACGCCGACGGGTCGCCCTACCGCCAGATCGGCACGACGTCGTACTCATGGGCGCTCCAGCCCGACGAGAAGTGCGAGCTGACACTGGACACCCTCAGCAAGTCGCCGTTCAACAAGATCCGCATGCTGGTGTTCCCGAACGTGCCCGCCGAGGCGACCGACCCGTTCGTGCGCACGGGGCCGGGCCTCAAGGACTGGGACCCGACGCGCATCGATCCCGCGTACTTCCGCCGCTACGAGAGCCGCATCCAGCGGCTGCTCGAGCTCGGGATCCAGGCCGACGTCGTGCTCTATCAGCCATACGACACGGCTCGCGGGTATTCCGACATGGCGCGCGAGCACGACGAGCGCTACGTCCGCTACGTCGCCGCCCGGTTCGGCGCGTACCGAAACGTGTGGTGGTCGATGGCGAACGAGTACGACGGCATCAAGACCAAGACGCTCGACAACTGGGACCACCTGTTCCAGGTGCTGCAGGCGGCCGATCCGCACAGCCGCCTGCGGTCGATCCACAACAAGAACATCTACTACGACGCCCGGAAACCCTGGATCACGCACGCCAGCATCCAGGCCGGCGGGGCGGCGCTGGACGGCCTCCGCGCGCACTTCCACCGCCAGTTCGCGCTCAAGCCGGTGATCTTCGACGAGGTCGCGTACGAGGGCAACATCAGTGAGCGCTGGGGTCAGCTCTCCGGCGAGCAGATGACCCACCGGTTCTGGAACACGTTCGTGGGCGGCACCTACTGCGGGCACGGTGAGACCCTCAACCCCGAGCAGAAGCCCAGCATCTCGTGGCTCGGGCAGGGCGGCACGCTCAACGGCACCAGCGCGCCCCGCCTGGCGTTCCTCAAGCAGGTCATGGAGGACGGCCCGGCGCCGGGCATCAATGCGCTCCAGCCGGACTGGGACTACGACATCGCCGGCGTCGACAACCAGTACTACGTGAAGTACTTCGGCGAGGACGCGCCGACCGAGTGGGCCGCCATCCTGCCCAGCGGCGCGGGGCGGTCGTACAACGTCGACATCATCGACACCTGGAACATGACCATCACCCCGGCGGGCGTGTTCAACATGGCGAAGGTCCCTCGTGGCGCCCAGGATCCCGCGCGTCCGGCCGTCGGGCTGCCGGGCAAGCAGTGGATCGCGGTGAGGTTCACGCAGGTGTGAGAGGCAGGGTCGGACTCTCGGAAGACCCATCACGAAAACATAACGGCGAGCCCTTGCCAGCGTTATCTGGCCGTTATAGAGTGCATGCACGGTAGCTGTTTTGCTGTGGCAGCCGCCGACATGTGATTGCAGGACACTCTTGGTGCAAGGGACAAAGGGCCGGTCGGCAGCCTCTCCGACCGGCCCTTCACTTTGCCATCCTGACCAGGGATTTCATCGCTTCACGCTGCGGCCCGCGCTGCCCTTCCGCTAGGGAGCCGAGGCGTGCGCCGTGCACACCCCGGCGCAGGTCACGAAAAGATCACGACGAGCCCTTGCCAGCGTTACCTCGCCGTTATAGAGTGCTTGCACGGTAGTTGTTTTGCTGTGGCAGCTACCGGCATGTGATTGCAGGACACTCTTGGTGCAAGGGACAAGGGCCGGTCGGTAGCCTCTCCGACCGGCCCTTACTCTTGCCCTCTGCGCTAGTGGCTGACCGCCTTCTCGGCGCCGATGCCGGTGAGCGAGCGCACCTCCATCTCGGACTGCTTCTTCGGGTCCTCGGGGGTCTTGTCGAGCACGCTCACGATCCAGCCCAGCAAGAATGCCAGCGGGATCGAGACGATGCCCGGGTTCGACAGCGGGAACCACGCGAAGTCGATCGCGTCCGTCTTCAGCATCGACGTCTCGGAGCCCGAGACGACCGGCGAGAACACGATCAGGAGGATCGCCGAGGCGAGACCGCCGTACATGCTCCAGAGCGCGCCCTTGGTGGTGAACCGCTTCCAGAAGAGCGAGTACACGATGGTCGGCAGGTTCGCCGAGGCGGCGACCGCGAAGGCGAGCGCCACCAGGAACGCGACGTTCTGGCCGTTCGCGCCGATGCCGCCGATGATCGCCACGACACCGATGATGACCACCGTGCGCCGCGCCACCTTGACCTCGGCCCCCGGCTCCGGCTTGCCCTTCTTCACGACCGACGCGTAGATGTCGTGCGCGAACGACGCCGCCGCGGTGATCGTGAGGCCGGCGACGACCGCGAGGATCGTCGCGAATGCGATCGCGGAGATGAGGCCGAGCAGGAGCGGGCCGCCGAGCGAGAACGCGAGGAGCGGAGCCGCCGAGTTCGGCCCGCCCGGTGCCGCGGCGATGACCGCCGGGCCGACGAGCGCGGCCGCGCCGTAGCCGAGGACGAGCGTGAAGACGTAGAAGATGCCGATGAGCCAGATGGCCCACACCACCGACTTGCGCGCCTCCTTCGCGGTGGGCACGGTGTAGAACCGCATGAGCACGTGGGGAAGCGCCGCGGTGCCGAGCACCAGCGCGAGCCCGAGCGACAGGAAGTCGATCTTCGAGGTGTCGGACACGCCGTACTTGAGTCCGGGGTCGAGGATGGCCGGGTTCTCGGCGACGGCCACGGCCTTGTCGAGGAGCGCCGAGAAGTCGAAGCCGTTGAGCGCGAGGACCCAGACCGTCATCACACCGGCACCCGCGATGAGCAGCACCGCCTTGATGATCTGCACCCACGTGGTGCCCTTCATGCCGCCGATGAGCACGTAGAGGATCATCAGCGCGCCGACGACCGTGATGACGACCGCCTGGCCGAGCTGGTCGCCGATGCCGAGCAGCAGCGAGACCAGACCGCCTGCTCCCGCCATCTGCGCGAGCAGGTAGAAGAAGCAGACGACGAGCGTCGTCGTCGCCGCGGCGATGCGCACCGGGCGCTGCTTGAGGCGGAACGACAGCACGTCGGCCATCGTGAACTTGCCGGTGTTGCGCAACAGCTCGGCGACGAGCAGGAGCGCGACCAGCCACGCGACGAGGAAGCCGATCGAGTAGAGGAACCCGTCGTATCCCGTCATGGCGATCGCGCCGACGATGCCGAGGAACGACGCCGCCGAGAGGTAGTCGCCTGCGATGGCCGAGCCGTTCTGGCCGCCCGTGAACGAGCGTCCGGCGGCGTAGTAGTCCGCCGCGGTCTTGTTGTTCCGGCTGGCCCGGAACACGATCACCATCGTGACGGCGACGAACGCGCCGAAGATGGCGATGTTGAGCCACGGCTCGCCCGGCGACGTGGTCGCCGCCGCTTCGAAGTACCGCATCAGCGCGCCTCCCCTGCGTTCTCGAACTCGCCGGTCTCGATCTCGTCGCGGATCTCCTCCGCGAGCGGGTCGAGGCGCTTGTTGGCGTAGTGGACGTACCACGTGGTCACGGCGAAGGTCGTGACGACCTGCGCCATGCCGAGCAGCATGGCGACGTTGACGCTGCCGAACACCCGGATCGACATGAAGTCGTGGGCGTAACTCGCGAGCAGCACATAGGCGAAATACCAGGCCAGGCATGCGCCCAGCACCGGGAAGACGAAGCTCCGATGCGTGCGCCGGAGCCGTTGGAATTCGGGTGATGCTTGGACCGCGCCGTAGTCGACCTCTGCGAGGTTCGTCGTGGCGCTGGGGGCCTCGTTGCCCATGGCGTCTCTCCTTCGAGGGGGATCGGCGCGCCCGTCGGCCGCGCCGCTGCGTTGACAGTGCGACCATGCTCGTCTTCGGCCGGTCGGCCCGGGGGTCGCCGCCGCTCGTCGTCGCTGAACGGCGCCCACGGTGCGACGAACGGCGGATCGACCACGACGAACGACGGCTACGCTGGCCGCATGCCCGAGTCGATGCTGCTCGCCGCTGCCGCCGGCGTCCTCGCCGGGGCCCTCGCGGTCGGCGTCGTCATCCTGCTCCGGCGCATCGTGGTGGCATCGAAGGAGCTCGGCACCGACGTCGAACAGGCGACGTATCAGACGCTCCACCTCGCGAGCCGGGCCGCGAAGCACCTGCGCGGCGGCATGGCCGAGGGCGACGCGACGCGCGCCGGACGCCACCTCAAGGCCCTCCTCGGGTGCGAGACGCTGGCGCTCGCCGACCCGTCCGGCCATGTCACCGTCGAGGGCGACGACGCCGTGCGCGAAGTCGCCGGCCGGCTCGCCGCCGAGGCACGCACGTCGGGGCGCACCCAGATGCAGCGGCGCATCCGGATCGGAGAACGGGAGACGGATGCCGTCGCCGCACCGATCCTCGCCGGCGGTGAGCCCGCCGGGGCCATCGTCGCGTTCGCGCCGCGCGTGCGGGCCGGGCTGGTGCGCGCCACCGGAGAGGTGGCGGACTGGGTCGCGGCGCAGGTGGAGCTCGGTGAGCTGGACGCTTCGAGAGCGGCCCTCGCCGAGGCCGAGGTCCGGGCGCTCCGCGCGCAGATCAGCCCGCATTTTATTTACAACTCACTGAACGCCATCGCGTCGTTCATCAACACCGATCCGGTCAAGGCGCGCGAGCTCGTGCTCGAGTTCGCCGATTTCACGCGGTACTCGTTCCGCCGTCACGGCGATTTCACCACGGTCGCCGAAGAGCTCCGCTCGATCGACAGCTACCTGAAGCTCGAGCGCGCGCGGTTCGGCGACCGCCTGAGGGTCACGCTGCAGGTGGCGCCCGAGGTGCTGTCGACAGTGGTGCCGTTCCTGTCGATCCAGCCGCTCGTCGAGAACGCGGTCCGGCACGGGCTCGAGGGCAAGGAGGGCGGCGGGCGCATCACGATCGAAGCGTCCGATCAGGGTGCGTTCGCCGAGATCAGCGTCGAGGACGACGGCGTCGGCATCGACCCGGTCGTGCTCGAACGGGCCCTCGCCGGCGGCGCCCCCGGCGAGCACGTGGGCCTGCGCAACGTCGACGCCCGGCTCAGGCAGGTGTACGGCGACGAGCACGGCCTCGTCGTCGAGACGAACGTCGGCGCGGGCACCCTGGTGCGGATGCGCGTGCCGAAGTCGCAGCCGGGGCGGGTCGCAGCATCCGTCGGCCCCGCCCGATCGACGGCGACGCTCGAGCGCCCCGCGAACCACGAGGGAGGGCCGAACCCGTGATCTCCGTGCTCATCGCCGACGACGAGCAGCCCGCGATCGACGAGCTCGTGTTCCTGCTCGGACAGGACCCGCGGATCGGCATCATCCACCAGGCGTCGTCGGGGGCTGAGGCGATCCGCCTGCTCACGCGGGAGAGCGTCGACGCCGCGTTCCTCGACATCCACATGCCCGGACTGAGCGGTTTCGACCTCGCCCGCGCGCTGCAGCGGTTCGAGCGCCGGCCCGCCCTGGTGTTCGTGACCGCCGACGAGGAGAGCGCCCTCGAGGCGTTCGACCTCGCTGCGGTCGACTACCTCCTCAAGCCCGTGCGCACCGAGCGGCTGCACCGCTCGGTCACGCGCATCATCGAGGCGATGAAGGCGCAGGCTGCGCCGGTGACGGATGCGGCGGCCGCCGCCCAGGCGGAGCTCATCGCCGTGACGCTCGGCGGGACGACGCGCATGATCCGCCGCGACGAGGTGCGGTACGTCCAGGCTCAGGGCGATTACGCGCGGCTGCACACCGAGGAGGCCAGCTACCTCGTGCGGGTGCCGATGGCGGACCTCGAGCGGCAGTGGGCCGACGCGTTCGTGCGCATCCACCGCTCGTACCTCGTCGCGATCCCTCACCTTGCGCGGCTGCGCCTCGGCGGCGACCACCCCAGTGTGACGGTCGGCGGAGCCGAGCTGCCGGTGAGCCGGCGGTGCCTCCCGGCGCTGCGCGAGCGGCTCGAGTCCGCGACGATCCGGCCGCGCGCATGACCTCCGTGGGCGACGGTGCACCACCGGACCAGCACCCACCTGCCCCGGGCCGCGTCCGTGTGACCGCTCCCCGCGCGGGCTCCCGCGCAGCATCCGTCCGCTCCGCGGCGCCGCAGTCGGACGGCGGGCCCACGAGCGACATCGCCGGGGTGTACGTCCGCTCGCTCATCCGCTCGCAGCTGCGGCTCGGAATCGTGTTCGCACTCGGATTCGTGGTCGCGACGGCACTCTTCGTGCTCGCCGTCGCGCTGGTGCCCGAGCTCGACACGACGTTCGTGCTCGGCGTGCCGCTGTCGTGGCTGCTCCTGGGCGCCGGCGTGTACCCGCTCGCCATCACCGTCGGCGGACTCTACATGCGCGCGGCGTCGCGCAACGAGGCACGGTACCGGGCGCTCGCGGAGGACGAGTGAACGCCGCCATCGGGTACTTCGCGATCGCCGGAGTGGCGGTCGCGTCGGCGCTCATCGGCTTCTACGGCCTGCGGGTGTCCCGCACGACGAGCGACTTCTACGTCGCGAGCCGCACCGTGCGGCCATGGTGGAACGCGTCGGCGATCGGCGGCGAGTACCTGTCGGCCGCGTCGTTCCTCGGCATCGCCGGCCTCATCCTGCTCACGGGCTCCTCGGCGCTGTGGTTCCCGATCGGCTACACCGCCGGTTACCTCATGCTGCTGCTGTTCGTGGCCGCGCCGCTGCGCCGCTCCGGCGCCTACACGATCCCCGACTTCACCGAGGCGCGACTCGATTCGCTGTGGGCGCGCCGCGTCACCAGCACGCTCGTGATCGTCATCGGCTGGTTCTACATCGTGCCGCAGCTGCAGGGCGCGGCCCTCACGGTGCGGATCACGACGGGGCTGCCCGCCTGGGTGGGGTCGCTCGCCGTCGCCGTCATCGTCGCCGTGGTGGTCGCGGCCGGCGGCATGCGCTCGATCACCTTCGTGCAGGCGTTCCAGTTCTGGCTGAAGCTCACCGCGCTCGCCGTCCCGGTCGTCGCGATCCTGCTCCTGGTCGGCGACGTGCCGCCCGTCCTGCCGCCGGTCGAGGCGTTCCCGCCGAGCGCCGGGCCGGGAGACCTCGACGTCTACCGCACGGTGTCGCTCATGGTCGCGCTGCTGCTCGGCACGCTCGGACTCCCCCACGTGCTCGTGCGCTTCTACACGAACCCCGACGGGGTCGCCGCCCGCCGCACCACCGTCATCGTGCTCGTGCTGCTGTCGGTGTTCTACCTGTTCCCCACGGCGTTCGGGTTCCTGGGGCGCGCCTTCGCGCCCGACCTGGCGGCGTCGGGCGACGCCGACGCGCTCGTCCTGCTGCTCCCCGGCCGGCTCATCCCCGGGCCGCTCGGCGACGTGCTGACCGCCCTGGTCATCGCGGGGGCGTTCGCGGCGTTCCTGTCCACGTCGTCGGGCCTGGTGGTGTCGCTCGCCGGTGTGATCAGCCAGGATCTGCTCGGCGGCAGCGTGCGCGGCTTCCGCATCGCGGCGGTGCTGTCGTCGTTCGTGCCGCTGGTCGTCGCGCTGGCCACGGAGCCGGCGGGCCTGGCGGGCAGCGTGGGCCTGGTCTTCGCGTTCACCGCGTCGACCCTGTGCCCCGTGCTCCTGCTCGGCATCTGGTGGCGCGGTCTCACGGCGCGCGGCGCGATCGCCGGCATGATCACCGGCGCGGTGCTGTCGGGCGTCGCGATCCTGGGCGGCGGGCTCGTCACCGCCGGGCTCCCCGTCATGCGCCCGTTCCTCGAGCAGCCCGCGGCGTGGACCGTCCCGGTCGCGGTGGTCGTGACGGTGCTCGTCTCACGCGCGGATCGGCGCGGGATCCCGCGCGGCACGGACCGCTTCCTCACCCGGCTGCACGTGCCCGAGGCGACCGCTCCGGCCGGGCGCGAAGGCTGAGACCAGCGGTCGGCATCCGCGTCAGACGCCGCCGCCCCCGCCCCCGCCACCTCCGCCGCCGGCCGAGCCGCCTCCCGACGACCCGCCGGACGACGACGAGGACGAAGCCGACGTCGACAGGTTGGAGATCCCGGCCGAGAACGCCGCGGCGTCGAACCCGCTCGATCCCGCGTACCAGCCCGGCGAGGTGCCCGATCCGTAGAGCACGGCGAGCTCCTCGGCCCACTGCTTCTCCTGGCCGAACACGACGGCGTACGGCAGCAGCTTCTCGTACAGCTTCAGCTTCTCGCGCGGGTCGGAGACGTCGATGCGCACCCGCTCGGCGCCCTGCGGCGACTGCAGCATGCGGATGCGGTCGGCCTCGGCCCACTCGATGAACTGCTTCAGGCCGAGCAGGTGATCTCGCGCCTCGGCGCCGGCGGCGGTGAGCGGCTTGCGCGACACCATCCCCGCGACCACGAGCACGACGAGCACCGCGCCGATGATGACCAGGATCGGCACCCACGGCGTCACGTACCCCGCCAGCGCGCCGATGCCGAACAGCAGCACGAGGACCGCGGAGACGATCGCGACGACGACCGGCCACGCCCGTGCGCCCAGCGGCACCTTGCGTCGGAGCCCCCGGGCCGAGAGCTCCGCCGACGCCGCCTTCAGCACCTTCTGCGCGGTCGTCGAGAACCTCGTGTCGCTGCGGCCGAACTCGAACTCCTCGCCCGGCGTGCCCATCGGGAAGAGGCCGGGCAGCAGCATCCGTCCGTCTCCGTCGGCGAGTGACGGGTCCACGAGCACGGCCTTCAGCTTCGTGCCGCCGAACCACTTGGGCGGGCCTTCCTCGATACGGATGCTGCCCACCACCGCCTGCTCGAGCACCTCGGCGGGGATCGCCTTCGTGGTGTGGCCGAGCAGCACGGCGCTCTCGAGGGCGTCGATGCCGCGAGGCGGCGTGTACTCCGCGATGATGACGGGCCTTCCGGGCTCGTCGCGCAGGTGGCGCCGGCGTGCCACGGCCGCCAGCACGACGGCGGTGCCCAGTCCGAGCAGCGCGACCGTGCCCTGCAGCCACCCCCAGGGCGACGCGAGGTAGGCGGGGTCGAACTCCGTGAACGTGTCGGGCTCGAATCCGATCGCGATCGTCAGCGTCTGGTAGGGCCCGACGTTCGAGACCGACGCCACGACCGCCCCGTCGGCGTCGCCGATGGGGCAGGTCTGCGTCGAGCCCTGCGAGCCCACGTAGCAGGCCTGCGCGCCGGTGCGCGCGGCCTCGAGGTCGCCGGGCATGGTCACACGCGCGGTGATGCGGCCGAACGGCTGCGGCCACGCGACGCCGTTGACGTCCCAGTAGAACTCGTCGACGCCGGTGTCGGCGAAATAGCGGGTGACGTTCTCGAGGGTGTAGGTGAAGACGTAGGTCTGGCGGCCGTGCACGTAGTCGTCGGCACGCGACGTCATGATGTAGAAGCCGTCCTCCGACTCCGTCTCCTCGGCACGCGGCGCACCGTTCTCGTCGGTGATCGAGACGAGGTCCGGACGCAGCGGCGCGCCCTGGTAGCTGTCGGGGATGATGCGGCGCATGCCGCGGTTCTGGTCGATCTCGGGGAACCGCGCGATGAAGGTCTCGACGACAGTGAGCGTGCTCGTGCCGTCCTCGGCGCGGCCGAGCTGATACTCGACGTCGAGGCTCTCGAACGAGAAGTCGTCCACGTCCGCGCGAGCCGGGCTCGGGTGGACACCGGCGAGCAGCACGCCGGCGAGCACGGCGAGCACCAGCCCCACCATTCCCCAGCGACGCGTGCGCGACGACGCGACTGCAGAAGACGCCATGGGGCCAGCCTAGGGTCGGTGAGAGGCTCTAATCTTGACGCTATGACCGATCGCCGTCTCGCCATCGACGCGTGGGAGAGTCTCTTCCGCGCGCAGCACGAGGTGTTCGGCGACATCAACGACGACTTCGACGACGAGACGCTGAGTCAGGCCGAGTACGACGTGCTCCTCACCGTCACCCGCGGCACCGACCTCACCGCGCGCCTGCGCGACGTCACCGCCAACATGCTGATCAGCCAGCCGAGCGTCTCGCGCCTGGTCGACCGCATGGTCGCGCGCGGGCTGCTCACCAAGTGCGCAGACCCCGACGACGGGCGCGGCGCGCTCGTGCACGCGACGGACGCCGGGGCCTCGCTGTTCCGCCGCATCGCGAGCGCGCACGGCAAGGCCATCGCCGAGCGGATGTCGCTGCTGTCGGACGACGAGCTCTGCCAGCTGCGCGACCTCACCGCGAAGCTGCGGAACAAGCAGGCGAGCTGCTGATCTCGTTTCCCGGGGCCTGGGCTACGGCGTGCGGCGCCGGAGGGTGAGGGACGCGAGGATCAGCGCTCCCACCGCGAACGCGACCACGATCAGCAGCGGCCCGAACACCTCCCAGCCCTCGTCGCCGTCGGTGACGGCGTTGATCGTGTCGATGGCGTAGCTCAGCGGCAGGATCTTCGAGATCTGGTACAGCGCCTCTGGCATGTCCTCGCGCGGCATGAACAGGCCGCCGAGGATGATCTGCGGGAACACGATCAGCGGCATGAACTGCACCGCCTGGAACTCTGTGCGCGCGAAGGCGCTCGCGAGCAGCCCCAGCGCGGTGCCGAGGATGGCGTCGACGACCGCGACGAGGCCGAGCTGCCACAGCGGCCCGTCGACCTCGAGCCCGCACACCCACACCGCGAACGTCACGGTGATGACGGCCTGCAGCGTCGCCATGAGTCCGAACGCCAGCCCGTACCCGAGGATGAAGTCGGCCTTCGCGATCGGCGTCGTCATGAGCCGCTCGAGGGTTCCCGACCGGCGCTCGCGGAGCGTCGTGATCGACGTGATGAGGAACATCACGATGAAGGGGAACAGCGCCAGGATCGGACCCCCGAACTGGTCGAACACTCCCTCCTGGTCGCTGAACAGCCACGCGAACAGTCCGACGAGCAGGCTCGGCGCGACGAGCATGAGCACGATCGAGCGCGGGTCGTGGCTGAGCTGCCGCAGCACCCGCCCGGCCGTCGCGAGGGTCAGGACACCGTTCACGAGGCGCTCCCGTCGTGCGGGTGGTGCGCATGCTCGCCCTGTTCGCGCGCTTCACGGCGGGTGAGCGGATGCTGCGCCTCGACCTCTGCCCGAGGGTGCGCGTCGCGGTCGATGAGCGTGAGGAACGCAGCATCGGGATCCGCCGTCCCGGTGTCGGCCAAGAGGCCGTCGGGTGTCGTGTCGGCGATGATGCGACCCCCACGCATCAGCACGAGACGGTCGCAGCGCAGCGCTTCGTCCATCACATGGCTCGAGATGACGAGCGTGGCGCCCGCCCCCGACAGGCTTCGGAACACCTCCCACAGCTCGGCGCGCAGCAGCGGGTCGAGCCCGACGGTCGGCTCGTCGAGCACGAGCAGCTCGGGAACGCCGAGCATCGCGACCGCGAGCGAGACGCGGCTCTCCTGCCCGCCGCTGAGCGAGTCGATCTTCTGATCGCGCTGGTCGGCGAGACCGACCTGCTCGATCACCCGGTCGATGTCGCTGCGCGGAGCGTCGACGAGGCGAGCGAAGTACCGCAGGTTCTGCTGGATCGTGAGGTCGCCGTACACCGACGCGGCCTGCGTGTCGTACGCCACCCGCTTGCGCAGGGCGCTCGAGCCCGCGGGCTCGCCGAGCACGGTGACGGTGCCCGCCGCCACCTTCTGCACGCCCACGATCGAGCGCATCAGCGTGGTCTTGCCGCACCCCGACGGACCGAGCACCCCGGTGATCTGGCCTCGCGGGATGTCGAGATCGAGCCCCGTGAACACCTCGGTCCTGCCACGCCGGACGTGCAGACCACGCACGCTCACGGCATCCGTCCCCGCGTTGTTCGTCACGTGATGAATAGTGGCCCCGCGCCGCCCCGCCGTCCAGGGCTGGGGTCGGCGCGCCGATCGTCCGGTCGAAGAGATCGGCCCTCCCTCGCGAGCGCGCGGTGCCAGGATGGAGCATGCCCTTCGGGATCACCCGGAACGCGATGAGGCCGACGGACTCGCCGCGCGCCGATCGCGTGACGCACATCGAGCTCTTCTTCGACCTCGTGTTCGTGTTCGCACTGACGCAGCTGTCTGCGTTCCTCTACGAGAATCAGAGCCCCCTCGGGGTCTTCGAGAGCGTGATCATGGTGTGCGCGCTGTGGTGGGCGTGGGTCTCGACGACCTGGGTGACGAACTGGCTCGACCCGGTGACGCTGCCGGTCCGGGGCGCCGTCATCGGCCTCGCGTTCGTCTCGCTCGTGATGAGCGTCTCGATCGCCGAGTCGTTCGGCGAGCGGGCGTGGGCGTTCGCGATCGCCTACGTCGTCCTGCAGGTGGGGCGCACGGCGTTCATCGTGTGGGCGACCGCTCGCCACGATCCGGCCGTGTCCAGGGACTTCACCGCGGTGCTGGCGTGGACGGTCGCGAGCGCCGTCTTCTGGCTCGTCGGGGCGCTGCTGCCGCTCCCGTGGCAGCTGCCGCTGTGGACGATCGCGCTCGCGATCGAGCTCGCGGGGACGCTCCTCGCCTTCCCCGTCCCGGGCCTCGGCCGGGTGCGCCTCGACCGCTGGGATCTCTCGGGGCCTCACATCGCCGAGCGGACCTCGCTCTTCGTCCTCATCGCCCTCGGCGAGGGCATGCTCGTCACGGGCTTCATCTTCGCCGAGACCGAGTCGTCCGCGGCATCCATCGTCGCCCTCGTCAGCGCGTTCGCGACCGCCGCAGCGGCCTGGTGGATCTACTTCGACCACGGCGAGCGCGTCGGCGCCGAGGCCATCGAGACGTCCGACACACCGGGCCGGCTGGCACGGACCGCCTACACGTGGATGCACCTGCCGATCGTGGCGGGAATCGTCGTGATCAGCGTGGGCGACAAGGACGCCCTCTCGCACCCGCACGCGCACGACGTCGCCGCGGCGATCGCCGTCATCGGCGGCCCGATGCTGTTCCTCGTGGGCACGGTGCTGTTCCGCCACCTGCTCGAGCGCCGCTGGGCGCGTGCGCAGCTCGCGGGGCTGCTCGCGCTCGCGCTGCTCGCGGTCGCCGCGATGGTGCTCGACACGCTCACCCTGTCGATCGCCACGGCGCTCGTGCTCGCCGGCGTGGCCGTCGGAGAGACGGTCGGGCGCGTGCGGCGCGGAAGCCGGGCGGGGGGCTGATCGCCGTCTGCGGACGTAAGGTTGCGACATGCGCGCGACCAGGCAATCCCGGCTTCAGGTGGTGTGCGGCCCGATGTTCGCGGGCAAGTCGGAGGAGCTGCTGCGCCGCGTCCGCCGCGCGCGCATCGCCGGCCTCGAGGTCGAGGTGGTGAGCCACGCCCTCGACGACCGTCGCGGCGAAGGGCTCGTGAGCTCGCACTCGGGATTGAGCGTGCCGTCGCGGTCGGTGCCCGACGTGGCCTCCCTCGTCGCCGGGGTGCAGGGCCGCGGTCTCGACATCGTCGCCGTCGACGAGGCGCAGTTCTTCGGCACCGAGCTCGTGGCCGCGGTCGACGAGCTCGTGTCCGGCGGAGTGACCGTGGTGGTGTCTGGGCTGTGCGTCACCTTCGACGGCCGGCCGTTCGAGCCGCTGCCGGCGCTGATGGCGATGGCCGAGGACGTCCTCAAGCTCACCGCGGTGTGCGCGGTCTGCGGCGAGGACGCCGCGTTCCACCAGCGCATCGCGGCCGACACCACCGGCGACCCGCGGGTGCCGACCGCCGCACAGGTCGGCGGCATCGAGTCCTACCAGGCCCGCTGCCGCCGGCACTTCACCGGCGGACGCACCTGAGGCCGCAGCATCCGTCTCACCTCCGCCTCCCCCTCGCCTCTCAGCCCGTGCGCTGGCGTCAGCACTCGATGACGTTGACCGCGAGGCCGCCCTCGCTCGTCTCCTTGTACTTGTGCGACATGTCGATGCCGGTCTGGCGCATGGTCTCCACCACCGCGTCCAGCGAGACGTAGTGCGAGCCGTCGCCGCGCAGCGCGAGCCGCGCGGCCGTGACCGCGGTGGACGCAGCGATCGCGTTGCGCTCGATGCACGGGATCTGCACGAGGCCGCCGACCGGGTCGCACGTGAGGCCGAGGTGGTGCTCCATCGCGATCTCGGCGGCGTTCTCGATCTGCCGGTTCGTGCCGCCCATCACCGCGGTGAGGCCGCCCGCGGCCATCGCGCACGCCGATCCCACCTCCGCCTGGCACCCGCCTTCAGCGCCCGAGATCGACGCGTTGGCCTTGAACAGCGAGCCCAGCGCGGTGGCCGTGAGGAGGAAGCGACGGATGCCGCGGCGACGGTTCGCCTCGGCCACCTGCTCGTCATCCCAGCCTGCGGCCTCCTCGGCGGTCGCGGTGTGCCCGTGGTAGCCGAGCAGGGCGCTGCCGACCAGCTCGCCGTACGGCGTCACCGCGTTGCCGGCCCCGAGGCCGGAGTCCGCGAGGAAGCGCCACCAGTACATCGCGACCGCGGGCACGATGCCGGCGGCACCGTTCGTCGGCGCGGTCACGACTCTGCCGCCGGCGGCGTTCTCCTCGTTCACCGCGAGCGCGAACGCGCCCAGCCACTCCCCCGGGAGCTCTCTGCGCCCGTCGGCCTCGGCGGCCTCGAGCTGCTCGCGGATCGAGGCCGCGCGGCGCTTGACGCCCAGCATCCCGGGAAGCACGCCGCCGGCCTGCAGGCCCGCCTCGACGCATGCCGCCATCGCGTCCCAGATCGCGTCGAGCCCCTCGGCGATGTCCTCGTCGGGGCGCAGCGCCTCCTCGTTGACGCGGGCGGCCTCGGCGATCGTGATGCCGCGTTCGTCGCACACGGCGAGCAGCTCCTCGGCGCTCGAGAAGTCGAGGGGGAAGGCGTGTGCGCGCACCTGCGCCGCCTCGCCGTCGCGACGGATGAACCCGCCCCCGACGGAGTAGTAGGTCTCGCGGACGAGCAGCCCGGCATCCGCCCCCTCCACCGGCTCGGCGGCGACGGTCGTGCCCGTCTCGCGCACCCCGGTCGCGGCGAGCGCACGGGCGGGGCCGTCATCGGGTGAGGCCCATGCCTCGAGCGTCATGGCGTTCGGGTGAGCAGGCAGCCGCGTGCGCGGAGCGAACACGACGTCTCCGCGTTCGAAGGGCACCGGGTGGACCCCGGCGAGCTCGAGCGTGCGATCGTCGGGCCAGGTGCTCCACGCCGAGCGCACAGCATCCGGATCCACCGTCTCGGGTTCGAGGCCCTGCAGGCCGGCGACGACGGCGTCGGGTGTGCCGTGGCCGATGCCCGTTGCACCGAGCGAGCCGTACAGCGTGCAGGTGACGCGGCCCACGCGCGGCAGCATGCCACTCTCGCGGAGCCGGACGACGAAGTCGTGGGCGGCCCGCATGGGGCCGACCGTGTGGGAGCTCGAGGGTCCTACGCCGATGGAGAACAGCTCGAACGCCGAGACATAGGCGCTCATCGCCACCAGGCTAACCGCTCCAGCATGCAATGTGACCGGCGTTACCGACTCGATACGAGCAGGATGCCTCATCAGGGACGAGCCGAGGGTGCAGCATGACGCTCTCAGGCGACGGCCCGGAACGAGACCAGGCCGACGGTGTTGCCCTCGGAGTCCCTCACGAACGCCTGCCACTCGTCGTGCCCGGCGGGGCCGAGCGTGCTGTCCTCGTGGGTGAAGATCCGATGCGGCGGCCCGATCACCTCCGCGCGATCGCCGATGCGCTCGATCGCGGCGGCGAGGTCGTCGACGTACAGGTAGTGGACGGCGGTGGGCGCATTGCGGTCGAGCAGGAGCCGCACGCCGCCGAGGTCGAAGAACAGCAGCCCCGGCGGGTCGAACACGGCCGTCGGCTCGCTGCCGAGAAGGGCGGAGTAGAAGGCGGCCGCACGCTCGAGGTCGTCGGCGTGCTGGGCGACCTGCACGAGTCTCATGGCGTCATTGTCGCCCGGGAAAGGGCGTCGTGCCAGGCCGTCGCCCTTCCCGCGATGCCGCCCTGAGGAGTATCAATGAGGGAGGCGATCCTGGAGGTTGGCGATGCTGCTGTTCGTGCTTTATCTGATCCTGCTCATCGGCGGAATGGTGATCCTGGGCCTGTCGTTCGCGTCACCGATCCTGCCCGCGCTCGTGTTCATCGCGGGCCTGCTGTGCATCGTGGCCGCGGTCGCCATCCCCATCACCGCGGGCGCCTTCGAACAGCGCAGGTAGGCGGCGCCGCGAGCGCCGACGGCCGCACTCGCGGTGCGCCCCGCGGCGCGAACCGCTAGGCTCGGGAACTTCATCTGTCCCGGCCGTGGAGGTTTGCCGTGTCTGTTGTGGAGGAGCCGATCTGGCTCACGCAGGACGCTCTGCGTCAGCTGCAGGAAGAGCTCGAGCTGCTCGCGCGCGAGGGCTCCGAGGACGAGCAGTCCCAGGTCCGAGTGCTCGAGCTGCGCGGCATCATCCGCCGTGCGCAGGTCGGCGAGCGCCCCGACGACGGGATCGTCGAACCCGGCATGCGGGTCACCGTGGAGTTCGAGGCCGACGGGTCGCGGGAGACGTTCCTACTCGGCTCGCGCACCCTTCTCGGCGCCGACGGCGACACCGCCGTCTACTCCCCCGACTCGCCGCTCGGCCAGGCGATCGCGGGGCTGCTCCCGGGCGACCGCTTCTCGTATCCGGCGCCCACCGGTGCGACGATCGGCGGCGCGGTGATCGACGCCGTCCCGCACAGCTGAGCGCCGCGCCGCGGATGCCGCGCACGCCGGAGCGCGCTCCGCTGAACGAACAGCCTCGGGGCTCGACCCGTGCGCAGTTCGTCCGCGACCAGATCGTGAGCGAAACGGATGCTGCGGCCTTCGGCGCGCACGGATTGCACGTGCTCGTCGGCGACGATGTCGCGCAGCACCGCTGGACCGCCGACGTGCGGGAGGACATCCACTCCGCCGCGAAGGGCGTCTGCGTCCTCGCCGCCGGGATCGCCGCCGACGAAGGCCGCTTGTCGTTCGACGAACCTGTGGCGACATACCTCCCGGGCGTCGAGCTCGGCGAAGGCGTCGAGGCCGTCACGGTGCGCCGGCTTCTGACGATGACCAGCGGCATCGACCTGGCCTGGTCCGCGACGATGATGACCGACTGGCCCGACCTCTCGGACGAGTTCCTCCGGCGCCCTTCGCGCGGACCGGTGTTCCAGTACTCGAACGCCAGCACCTACACCGCGATGCGCGTGCTCGCCGAGCGGGTGGGCGACGTGGCCGACTACCTCGCCCCGCGGCTGTTCGCACCGCTCGGCATCGACGACGTCGAGTGGGAGCGCTGCCCGAACGGGCGGATCGTCGCCGGCGGCGGCCTGGCGCTGCGCACCGAGGAGCTGGCGCGCATCGGCCGCCTCATCCGCGACCGCGGCGAGTGGGACGGCCGGCGCCTCGTGTCGGCGGAGTGGATCGATGCGATGCACTCCGACTGGGTGACGGCCGGCGAGAACGACGGCTACGCCCGCTACGCGCTCGCCGGGTGGGACGGCCCGGGTGCCGCGTGGCGGCTGCACGGCGCATACGGTCAGCTGCTCATCTTCGCGGGCGACGCGGTGGCGACCCTCACCGCCGACGACCACTTCGGCGCGGACGCCATGGCGGCCCGCGTCGCGGTCATCCTCGCCGACGCGCAGCAGCAGTAGCCGTCCGACGATTTGCGGGTTGCGCGTGGCCGCGGGATCCGAGACGCTCGGGACATGCAGTTCGCCGGAGTGCTTCCCGAGGATGCCCCCGACCCGCGCATTCAGGCCCGGCGGCGTCTGATCGACCTCCCCTTCCCGCTGATGGATCTGACTCCGCAACCCTCGATCGAGGACATCGGCGCCCCAGGCTTCGCAGAGGGCACGGACGCGAAGGGACGATTTCAGCTATCGGTGAGCCTGTCCTACACGCTCTGGCGGAACCCCGACGATCGCAGCGACCCCGTCAACCTCCGGGAACTCGACCCGCAGGAGCGGGCGGCGATCGACGACGTCCCGCCATGGCCCCGCCCGTCCTGGCTGATCGAGTACGTCGAGACGATGCGCTATCCCCGCCTGTGGGAAGCGGTGCGCACGAGCTGGAACCGGGATGCGTCCGAGTACACGACGCTCAGCCGGCAGCTCATCGACCACGCGAACTATATCCTGATGAACGAGTTCCGCGAGGAACTCGGGCTGCCGCCGGGACCGACCGATGACGGCCCCTGGCAGGTCGGCCCGTCGTCGGTCAACGCCGCGGCGACGCTCGAGATCGACGGGCACGCCGTTCCCGCCGCCGAGATCGACACGGATCCGTTCGTCTACGCCATCGGGGCGCAACTCGACCACGACGTGGTGACCACGGTCGTCGTCCCGCGCGAGCACGTGCCGCTCCTGCGCATCGCGCTTCGGACGCGGGATCCGGGATCGGCCTGACCCGACGCCCTCTGGCCCCCGATCGGTCTGGGCACGCTCGGCCGGCAGCTCCCACCCCGGTTCCCCGTTACCGGGCCAGCCGCTGAGCCCCGCGGCGCCGACGTCAGGCCGGACTCACGTGCCGCAGAACGTCCGGTGCCGCGGGCTGCCGAGCGGGGCCGGTTGCGCGAATCGCCGGTACGCGCTCCCCGGCCGCTCCGTGTAGGGATCGCGCACCAGCCGCAGCAGCCGCTCGAAGGGCTCGAGGTCGCCCGCGGTCGCCGAGAGGAGAGCCTCCTCCACGAGGTGGTTGCGGGCGATGTAGACAGGGTTCACCGCACGGATCAGGGCGGCATCGGGCGCCAGCGCGGACCACCCCGCCAGCCACAGGTCGAGATCCGGCACGTGTCCGAGGAATCGGTCGCGCAACGGCCGTTCGTCACCGTCGGCGGCAGCGGCGAGATCTCGCCAGAAGCCGGTGAAGTCGACGTCGTGGTCGGCGAGAAGGTGCAGGGCGGCATCTGCCAGTTCAGCGGCGTCCGCGTGGTCGACCCGCTCGTCGAAGCCGAGTTTGGCGCGGAACGCGGCCACCCGATGCGCCCGGTGACGCGCGTCGAAGGTGGCGACGATCTCCGCGGCGACCAGCCCGCCCGTCGACGCGTCGTCGGCCAGGAGCGGAGAGAGCGCGTCTCCGAGCCGCTCGAGGTTCCAGCGCATGATGGACGGCTGTCTGTCGTAGGCGTAGCGGCCGCTCTCGTCGATGGAGCTGAAGTAAGCCCCCGGCTCATACGCATCGAGGAATGCGCACGGACCGTAGTCGATGGTCTCGGCGGACACCAGCGCGTTGTCGGTGCTGAGCACGCCGTGGACGAAGCCGGTGCGCATCCAGTCGGCGGTGAGCGCCGCCACCGCTTCCACGATCTCGTCGAGAAGAGCCCGATACGGGTGGTGGGCAGCACCGGCGCGCGGGTAGTGGCGTGCGATGACGTGATCGGCGAGGCGACGCAGCAACGGGTGGTCGCCCTGTGCGCGGGCGTACTCGAACGTGCCGAATCGCACATGGCTCGCTGCCGTGCGGGCGAGCACCGCCCCCGGCAGCACCCGGCCGTCGTGGTGGCGAGGCGCACCCGTGGCCACGACGGCGAGCGCGCGGGTGGTGGGGACGCGCAGTGCGTGCATCGCCTCGCCCATCAGGTACTCGCGCAGCATCGGTCCGACGACGGCGTAGCCGTCGACGCGCGACATCGACGTCGGGCCGATGCCCTTCAGGTGCACGTCACGCAGGCGCCCGGTCCGGTCACGGGCCTCACCGAGGAGCGCAGCACGACCGTCGCCGAGGATCGGCTTGAACAGACCCCACTGATGGCCCGCGTACACCTGGGCGATGGGTCGGGATCCTCGCCCCGGCGATCCTCCCGTCAGGAACCGCACGCCCTCGCCGGACTGCAGCCAGGCGGGATCGAGGCCGAGGTCGCGGACGACCTGCTCGTTCAGTGCGAGGAGGTGCGGCTGCGGCGCGCGGACGGGTGTGACGGGCCGTGAGAGCTCCGGGAACATCTCCGCCCACACTCGTTCGAGCACCGGCGCTTCGCGCACCACTGTCACGGCGGCGGTTGCAGCCATCGGGGCCTTTCACAGGAAGACGGTGCGGAGGACCTCGCTCTCCGCCGGTCCCCCCACCATAAGGAAGGTGCGCACGGCGACGATCTCTCGCGTGTCATCCGGTGTCGGAGGAGGTCACGGCTCGTCGCACTCCGTCACACGACGACATCGTCGCGGGAACGGTCGACCACCGCCGTCGCGCCGAGGAGTGCCGCGCGCAGAGAAAGGCAGCCGATGTCGTCGGTGCGTGCGACGATCTCAGAACAAATGTTCGAAGAGGTGATGTCGATGCGGGGCGAGGCGACCGTGCTGCACGCGGACCTCGACGCCTTCTACGCGTCGGTCGAGCAGCGGGACGCACCCGAGTTGCGCGGCCGGCCGGTCATCGTCGGCGGCGGCGTCGTGCTGGCGGCGAGCTACGAGGCGAAGGCCCGTGGGGTGCGCACCGCGATGGGCGGGCGGCAGGCGCGCGAACTGTGTCCCGATGCCGTGGTCGTCCCACCGCGCATGGATGCGTACTCCGCAGCCAGCAAGGAGGTCTTCGCGATCTTCCGCGACACGACGCCGCTCGTCGAGGGGATCTCGATCGACGAGGCGTTCCTCGAGGTCGGAGGCCTGCGGCGCATCGCCGGCACGCCGGAGGAGGTCGCGGTGCGACTGCGGGCCCGCGTACGCGCGGAGGTCGGACTCGCCATCTCGGTCGGGGTCGCGCGAACCAAGTTCCTGGCCAAGGTCGCCAGCGCGGTGAGCAAGCCCGATGGACTGCTGGTGGTCGAGCCCGAACGGGAACAGGAGTTTCTGCTCCCGCTGCCGGTGGAACGGCTGTGGGGCGTCGGCGCCGTGACCTCCGAGAAGCTGCACCGACTCGGCATCCGTACGGTCGGCCAGCTCGCCGAGCTCGAAGCCGCGACGGCCGAGCGGCTGCTCGGCAAGGCGACCGGGGCGCACCTGCACGCGCTCGCGCGATTGCGGGATCCCCGCCCGGTCGACACCACGCGACGCCGCGGCTCCATCGGCTCTCAGCGTGCGCTCGGCAGCCGCCCGAGGTCGCCCGACGAACTCGACCTCTTCCTCACGCAGATCGTCGATCGACTCGGCCGCCGCCTGCGCGATCGCGACCGCGTGTGCCGAACGGTCGTGCTGCGCCTTCGCTATGGAGATTTCACGAAGGCGACCCGCTCCCGCACCCTCCGCTCGGCGACCGATCGCACTGCGGTGCTGCTGACCGTCGCGCGAGGGCTCCTCGCCGCCGCACATCCGGAGATCGCGGAACGCGGCATCACCCTGATCGGCGTCTCGCTGTCGCAGCTGGCCGGCGCCGACAGCGTCCCACCGGAGCTGCCGATCGACTGGGACGACGGACTGCGCCTCGACACGGTGCTCGACGCCGTGCGCGATCGATTCGGTGCGGCATCCGTCGCCCGAGCCGCTCAGCTCGGCCGCGATCCAGGCTGGTCGACGCCGCTTCTCCCGGAGCACGAATGACCGCGGCCCCCTCAGGCGGGCTCTTTCCACGTCAGGCGCGGCTCGCGTTCGAGGTAGCGACCGCAGCGGCCCGCAGCATCCTGAATCGCGTCCTCCTCCTCGGGAGAAAGGGCGCGCAGCTTGTGGACCTCGAACGTCACCGCGCGCGTCGTGAGCGTGCGCTTCATCCCGGCGACCACCTGCCCGTCGACGAGTGCCATGCCGATCGCGGTCTCGCGCCCGCGCGACAGCAGGCCGTCGGCATCGAGCGCCCAGCGAGAGTCCTGATAGCCGCGATACATCTCGTCCAGCACCTGAAGCAGGTGGCCCTTCGGCGAAACGGATGCTGCCGCCCGGCCGGGAGCGTGCCAGTAGGTTCGTCCGTCGTGCTCGAACGACTCGAGTCGGTCTGCTGCGCCGGCGAGACCGCGACGCACGTCGGTGAGGGTGAGCGTCGCCCAGTACGCGAGGTCGCGCTCGGTGGCGGGTCCGTGAGAGGTGAAGTAGCGCAGCGCGAGCTCGACGAGCGCCTCCTCGCGTTCCAGCCGCCGGGGCGCGTCGACCCTGTCGGGAAAGAGCGCGTACGTGTGCTCCCCGTCACGCGGGACACCGCTGCAGATCAGGGCATGCAGCTCGAGATGACCCGCCAGGAGCATGAGCTGCATCCCCGTCAGCCGGTGGCCGCGCTCCGCGAGCGCGTCGGCGAGCTCCGCGCGGGTGCGGTCCGGCGATTCAGCCAGTGCCTCGAGCACGCCGTCGGCCATGGAACTCAGGCTGTCGCCGAGCGGGACGAGCTGCTGGTCGATCGTCGGGAGCACCCGATCGCGGGTGAGCTCGAGAAGCCACAGCGCGTCCTCGGCATGGACGTAGTGCCACGTCGGACGCAGGACGTGCGTCCTCAGCACCCGGCCGCTCGCCAGCAGACCGGCGAGATCCGCCTGACTCGGGTCGCGGGTGCGGGTGGCGACGGCCCACGCCGACTGCGACGGGTTCTCCGCCTGAACGGCGAGGAGCGAGCGCACGGCGTCCTCTGCGTCGTCGACGGGCGCCGCAAGATGCTGGGAGCGCAGTCGCCAGCGAGCGATGTCACGATCGGTGAGCATGGGGATCAGGGCGTCGACGAGGTGAGTCCGCGTGAGGACTCCGCGTCCTTCTCCACCCAGGTCACCATGAGATACGGACTGTAAACATAGACGACGTTGTCGCCCTTCCACGGAATCTGGATCGTCCCCTTGCCCGCGTTCATCGCGGACAGGATCTGCGAACGCACGGCTTCCCAGACGTCCGGATCCGTGAACCGGAACTTCCGATATGCCGTCTCCGGGCCGACGTACAGCGTCACGTCCGTTGCCATGGACGCACCCTATCCGCAGGAAGCGATCTTCACGCGCAGACCCGGACGGTGCGCCCTTCGAAGCTGACGAGGTCACCGAGCTGAAGCTGCCGTCCACGACGGCGATCCACCTCGCCGTTCACGAGCACGAAGCCATCGATGACGGCCTCTTTCACGTTCCCACCGGAGTCGAGGAGCCCGGCGAACTTCAGGAACTGCCCGAGGCGAATAGCCTCACCGCCGATGGACACGTCCTCGATCGGAGTCGGGTTCGTCATTCCCGAATGCTAGCCGACCTCCAGCCAGGCCTCCGGCCTCCGCCGCACGAGGGTGCTGCTGAGCCCGCGTCGTCACCGGCCGAGGTCGGCCGCGCGGGGGGGCGGCGAGCGGTTCTGGGCTGCGCAGCCGTCCCGCGAGCATCAGCGCCACCGCGGGAACCAGCAGGCACACGGCGATCGCGATCCGGAGCCCCGCCCACTCGGCGATGGCTCCCACCAGCAGCGGCGAGGCGAGGAGGCCGAGTCGCATGACTGTCGCTGCGGCGGCGAGGCCCGTTCCCGGATCGAGGCCGGGCGCGCGTTCGGCGGCGTCCATCGCAAGCGGAATCATGGGAGCGATGCCGAGCCCGAGCAGCCCGAGCGCGACGGCGACGACCCATGTGTGCGGAGCGAACACGGCGGCGACCAGGCCGACGAAGGCGGCCATCGAGCCGACCCGAACGGTGCCGACGGCACCGATCCGGTCGACGAGCGCGTCAGAGGCGAATCTGCCCAGCGTGAGGGCACCCATCAGCGCGGCGAACGGGATCGCCGCTTCGGCGACGCCGGCACCCGTTTCGGCGACCACGTACACCCCGCCCCACGTCGAGCCGAGATCTTCCAGGAAGGCGCCGATGGCGGCGACGGCGCACGCCGCCACGAGGATGGCGCTGATCCGACGGTGTCGATGAGGGTGGGACTGCTGCGCGGGGGGCGAAGGCGGCGCCGCGTGCGTCCGCACGAGCGGCAGCGCGCCGAGGCTGCCGACCATGATGATGACGCCCATGACGGGCAGATGGACGTGGATGGGGATCGCGAGCTGAAGTGCGAGCGCACCGAGCAACGCACCCGCGATGGCCCCCGCACTCCACGCGCCGTGCAGGCCGTTGATGATCGATCGGCCCATCTGCCGCTGAATGGCGAGCCCGTGCGCGTTGTTTCCGACATCGCCCGTGGCATCTCCGAAGCCGATCGCGAACAGCACCACCCCGAGCACGACCGGCGTGCCGGCGAAGCCGGCCACCGCCAGCAAGGCGCCGAGAAGCACGGACGACGTGACAGCGACCGGCACGGCGCCCAGACGATTCACCAGCCGGCCCGCGAAGAGGCTTCCGATGACGGAGCCGACCGGACCGCACGCGACCATCAGGCCGAACGTCAACTCGCCGAGATCGAAGCGGTCCTTCAACTCCGGATAACGGGTGACGATCGTCGCGAACACCAACGCGTTCGCGATGAAGAGCATCGAAACGCCGCGTCGTGCAGCCGAGAGCCGCGCAAGGGCAGCGGGCGCGGTCATCCCTGGATTCTATGGGCGCATCACCTGATCTCGCGAAGCCGGAGGAGGGTCGGGCGATCGGTCCGCCGGCGGGCTGGTCGAGGGCGGGAATCCGCGGAGCGGGTTGACGAGAGCGGGGGCCGACGTGATACTTAGGCATATGCCTAACTATCGCCAGGAGGTGGATGAGGTGCTTCGAGCCCTCGCAGATCCCACTCGCCGGGCGGTCGTGGAACGGCTGGCCGAATCACCAGCAGTCGTGTCCGATCTGCTGGCGCCGTTCTCGATGGCGCTTCCCTCTCTGCTTCAGCATCTGCGAGTGCTCGAGGACGCGAGAGTCGTCACCTCGAGCAAGCAAGGACGCGTCCGCACGGTGAGTCTGCGGCCGGGCGCGCTCGACGTCCTGCACCTGTGGCTCGGCGAGCAACGGACCTCCGCAGAGCGCCAGGCGGATCGCCTCGGTGTCCATCTGGCCCGCATGACCCCGAAGGAGAGTTGACATGACCCGCGTTCGAATCGATCTGTTCTCGTCGCTCGACGGATACACCGCGGCGCCGGACCCATCGGCCGACAATCCGATGGGGGCCGATTGGGGCGCCCTCACTGCTGCGTACGCAGCGACCCGCACGTTTCGAGAGAAGATCTTCGGCGACACGAGCGGCGCGGGTACGACCGGCGTCGATGAGTCCTACGCGTCGGCATTCTTCACCGGCGTGGGCTCCGAGATCATGGGCGCCGCGATGTTCGGGCTCCACGCGTATCCCGACGACCCGGACTGGAAAGGGTGGTGGGGTGACCAGCCGCCGTTCGGCTGCCCGGTCTACGTGCTCACCCACGCGGCACCGCGGCCATCCATCGACATGGACGGCGGCACGACCTTCCATTTCCGCAGCGGGGAGAATGAGGACGTGCTCGCCGAGGCGGTCACTGCCGCCGGCGGTCTCGATGTGCGGATCGGAGGTGGGATCCGCACGGCGGGCGCCTTCCTGCGCGCGGGCTTGGTCGACGAGCTGCATGTCGCCGTCGCACCGATCGTCCTCGCCCAGGGCAATCGGGTGTGGGAGGGCCTACGGGGCCTCGAACGCACCCATGAGATGACGACCGTGGTCGCCGAGAGCGGCACCATCCATGTCACGTTCAGCCGATAGGGGGGCGCCGATGACCATCGAGCGCCGCCTCGCCCACGCCGGATTCACCCTCACCCGCGACTACCCCGTGCCGGTCGCGAGAGTCTGGACGGCGTTCGCGGATGGCGACGAGAAACGCAGCTGGATGGGCGATGGAGCCTCGTTCGAGCGTGGTGAGTGGGTGTTCGATTTCCGCGTCGGCGGGCGCGACGTCGACGAAGCGAGGTTCCACGGCGGACCGCTGTCTCGCTACGAGGCTGTCTACACGGACATCGTCGAGAACGTTCGCATCGTCACGACCTACGACATGTGGCTCGACGGGGTTCACATGTCCACCTCGGTGGCGGCGTTCGAGTTCGAAGAACTCCCCGGCGGCACCCGGCTCACCCACGTCGAGCACGGGGTGTTCTTCGACCAGTTCTGGGCGGACGGGCCTCATCGCGAAGAAGGCAGTCGGGGCCTGCTCGAAGCCCTCGACGATCACCTCCGATAGCGCCTACCAGACGGTGCCCCCGCCGATCGAGATGCCGCCCCATGTGAGCGCGATGAAGATCGCGGCGAAGACGACGGGCGCGATGCCCTTGCCGTTGCGCGCGAGTCCCTTGAGGAGGCCGATCACGGCGAGCACTGCGGCGACGATGGAAAGGCCGCCGCCCAGTATCAGCCCGATGAACAGCGGGATCGGCATGAGCACGAGACCTGCGAGAGCGAACCAGAACGCGGCCCAGGCAGTCGGATTCGAACGACGTTCGACGGAGGAGGACATGACTCCATCATCTCGTGCCCCACGCACCGGGTACGTGATTGAGCACCGCGCAGCCCGAGGAACGCGAGGGCGTCGGGAAGGTCGTCCGGAAGACCTGACATAGCAGCTCGATCAGACGTACCATGTGCCCATGTCCGGTCGCAGGGTTGCGCGTACATTCTCCGTTGTCGCACTGACAGGGCTGCTCGTGATCTCGGCGGGCGCCGCCTACGGTGCGGAATCTCCCCGAGCAGGTGGTGCGGTCGAAGACGTGATCCCGCTGCCGGACGGCTTCCAGCCCGAGGGCATCGCGATCGGCCCGGATGGCACGGCGTACCTCGGCTCGCTCGCCGACGGCGATATCTACGCCGTCGACGTGCGAACGGCTGAGGGCGAGATCATCAGCCAGGGTCCCGGCACTCCGTCGGTCGGGCTGAAGATCGATCAGTTCGGACGCCTGTTCGTTGCGGGCGGCACCTCAGGCACCGCGCGCGTGATCGACTCGGCGACCGGCGGCCTGCTCGCCGACTTCGAGCTCGCACCCACGCCGGCTTTCATCAACGACGTCATCCTCACCCACGACGGCGCGTGGTTCACGAACAGCTTCGCGCCGGCGCTGTACCTCCTCCCGCTCCAGCCGTCGGGAGGGCTTCCCGACGAGCCGGTGGTCCTGCCTCTGACGGGCGAGTGGGTGCAGCAGCCCGGCTTCAACGCGAACGGCATCGCCGAGACGCCCGATCACAAGGCGCTCCTCGTGATCCAATCGTCGACGGCGACCCTTTTCCGGGTGGATCGTGAAACGGGAGAAGCCACGAAGGTCGATCTGGGTGGCGCGTCCCTGCCATCCGGCGACGGCCTGCTCGTCATCGGTCGCACGCTCTACGTCGTCCAGAACCAGTTGAACCAGGTGGCGGTCATTCGCTTGGACGCGAGCGGAACGACCGGCGTGCTCGTGGAGACGCTCACGGATCCGGACTTCCGGGTGCCGACCACGGTCGCCCGCTACGGATCCGGCCTCTTCCTTCCCAACGCTCGGTTCGGCGTGCCTCCGACGCCCGACACGGAGTACGAGGTGGTGCGCATCGACCGCTGAGCCCGGCGCTGGCTCAAGGGAACGCAGCATCCGTGCTGGTCTCAACACCCGCGAACGGGACTCTTTGGCCGCACGGCGGGCGGGCGTGATGGGCGCGGTCAGTCAGCGTGCTCGGGAGGCCATACGACTCGAAAGCGTTCGAAGACGATCTCTTCGTCTTCAGACCATTGACGTCCCTGCGCCGCGGATACGCGTGTCCAGTATCGGCGGTGCTCACGCTGCCAACTGGCGAGGCTGAGATCGTCCTCGCCTTCATCCGCGGCGAAAGCGGCGTCCGCGCTCGCGAAATCACCTAGGCGCAGTTCAACGCTTCGGATGATGATGGTCGGCGCACCGCGCCCGTCGCATGCGATCCAGTGAGACCCGATGCGAGGAACCTCGTCTCCGCGGGCGACGAAGTCTGCGGCGAGTTCCGAAGTAGCCCGCTTCCTCCCGCTGATGACGTGTGCGAGAAGTTCGTCGGCGAGCCGCTCGGAATCTCCGAAGTGCTCGATGGTGTATTCAGGACACGCAGCGACCGCGTGCGGGCAGGCGGCGGCGTACTCGCGCCACATCCGCCGACCTGCTTCGACATCGACCGGGGCCACAGGTGATGAAGTCATAGTTCATCGTGCCAAACGCTCCGCGCACCGCCCGAACCACGGGCGGTTCTGAGCCGTAGCT
This sequence comes from Microbacterium sp. NPDC056569, assembly GCF_042793475.1. Classification (NCBI taxonomy): domain Bacteria; kingdom Bacillati; phylum Actinomycetota; class Actinomycetes; order Micrococcales; family Microbacteriaceae; genus Microbacterium; species Microbacterium sp. NPDC056569. The sequence goes on from NZ_JBHTUV010000008.1 coordinate 34,472, forward strand.
ACCCTGCGGTGGATGCCGGCCGGGCCGGCAATGCTCAGGGGGTCGGTCGTGCGGTGATCGGCTGTGAAGCGTGGACCTGCACCTGCGCACCGTCGTGAACGAATTGGAGGGAGGTTCCCTCAGGGAACTGGTCGCGCAACTCCTGAGGCAGCAGCGAGTGGATCTGCAACGAGACCGTCGCTGGGAACGGCCCTGCGCCGCAGCCTGCCCCGGCGAAACCCGCACCGTTCGGACTGGTGAGTACGGCAAGGCACGGCAGCGAGGCGCCGTCGGCGGCGCTCTGGTCGTAGGTGATCACGGTCAGCCCGTGGAACTCGTTGTAGCGCTGACCATCGTCCGGGCGCACACCGAACATCTCGTTCGGCCACTCGGCGTCGGGATCGGCTTGCAGCACCGCGACCTGGTCAGACGCGGCTGGCTGCAGGGCCAGCATCACTCCTATGCCGAGCACGATACCCACCACCACGCCCGCAGCAGTCCAGACCACGGGTATCCGCCGCCACCACGCCGGCGACTCCACAGCCATCGCGGGCGCTACGTCACTACCCGACTCCGCCGATGTGTGCCCGGCATCTGCAGAGACCGACTCTCCGGTCGCCGCAGACTCCGCGCGTGGTTCAGCGGCCTGCGCATGGATCGACGTGTCGCCATCCTGGCCATCCTGGCCCGTCGCGCGCGCTTCGAGTTCGCGCAGCCGAGCCAGTGCGGCCGGGTCTTCATGTATGTCGGCGTGCGGTCCGTACGCACGGGTGCGAAGAGCACGAAGCTCCTCGAGGCGAGGACCGTCTGACGTCGACATCAGAGACATCCTGCCGCACACCACACCGCGTGGGCGACGTCGGGGCGGGATCGGGCACCATTGCGTGCATGGACAACGCGATGCCATCCCCGGGCGAGGCGGTTCTCGAGACCGAGCGGCTTCAGTTGCGCCGATGGCTGGTGTCCGATGCCGCGGTGCAGCGCCGACTATGGGCGGAGCGAGATGCTCGTGTCCCTCCTCACCGCCGGATCTCCGTCGACGGTCATCCGACCGTGCAGGACCTTGAGGACCGGATTCGTCAGGAGAACCCGCAAGCGTCATTGGGACTGCTCGCGGCGGTGCGGAAGCAGGACGGTGCGGTCACCGGCTACTGCGGTCTCATCGCGAACTCGTACGGGGAGGGCGGTGAACCCGAGCTGGCGTATGAGCTTCTGCGTAACGAGTGGGGCCAAGGTCTTGCGACCGAGGCTGCGGGCGCGGTCGTGGATTGGGCGCGATCGCTGGGCTATCGCCGGTTGTGGGCGACCGTCCGAGACTGGAACAGTGCCTCGCAGCGCGTCCTCGCCAAGCTCGGTTTCGTGCAGACCTCGCGAGTGGAGCCGGACCCCGAGCACGGAGACTCCCTCTTCTTCATGAAGGATCTGGAGCCTGCTCGCTGACCCGAGCAGCGCCGTCCACCGTAGACGGCGCGCCCACCCGCCCGCGCCTCGGCCCGCCTGCGCGCAGGTCGGCCGCGACGGATGCCGGCCGGTCAGCGGAGAGGCAACTGGCCGGTGGCATGTCGTCGACCTGGCACTTCAGTTCGTTGGCGGGAGCTGGGCGAGGATCGCTCCGTGGGGGCGAGGATCGCTCCGTGGGGGCGAGGCTTCGGGTCGCGGCCCGTCCGGGTGGGTCTCGACGACCTCGTAGCCGGCGGCCCTCAACTCGTCCGCCGGAGCGGCCGGCGGCCAGCGGTACGCGGTGATCACGGCATGATCGAACGGCTCCACGGCCTCGCCGAGGAAGAAGCCCACAAGGAGGGTGCCGCCTGGCCGGAGCACTCGAGAGAACTCCTCGAGCGTGGTGCGGATGGTGCTCGGCTCATGGTGGATGAGAGCACTGTCGCCTACTGCCCTGAGTCGGCTGCTGTGGGGATGCCGATTTCGTTGAGCCAGTCGGAGAGCAGCGCCGCGACCAGACCGGGGCGTTCGTGGGGAAGGGCGTGTCCGGCGTCACCGGCGGTGACGACCGTGGCCCGCGGATATTGATCACCGAGGCGCTGTTGCCGTTCCCAGCCGACCCAGTGATCGTGTCGCCCCGCGATCACCAGCACCGGAGCGCTGACAGGTACCGTGTCGGGATCCGCGGCGTGCGGGCCGGCAGTGATCGCAGTCTGCAGCGTCTGTTCGTCGACCTCTCCGGCGACGGGGATCACGGCGCGACGGAATCGCTCGAGGGTCTCCGCCGTTCGAACGACGAAGTACCCCTCGTACTCGGCGCGCTGATCCGGATCGAGTGCGGCGGACACGCCATCGTCTCGAACCACCGTCGGCGTAGGGATGTGCTGCTCCCCGGGAAGGGCCGGGCAGATCAGTGCGAGACCGGCGACACGGTCGGGATGTCGGGCCGCGATCGCCCGGGCGAAGTGTGCACCGAAGGAGTGCCCCAGCAGGAGAAACCTGCCGTCCGGTGCCTCCTTGTCGAGCAGGCGGTCGACGAGGTCCAGCACGTCATCAGGTCTCCGGACTGCGGATGAAGGGCGGGAGTCGCCGTGGCCGGGCAGGTCGATGTAGACCCGACGAACCGGCCGTGAATCGATCATCGGCTCAAGGAAGTCGCGCACCTCGCTTCGCGCGGAGTACGCCCCGTGGAGCGCGAGGAGCGGGATGCCGCTGCCTACGGCGTCGTAAGCCAGCGAAGCCGCATCGCTCAGCCGAACCCTCATCGTCATGTCCCCATGTTGGTTCAGGCGAACCCCTTGACACAGCATCTGGGCAGATTCGAGGACGGGGTCATCGTGCACACACCTGGTGTTGGCCGTCCTATCGTGGTGTGATGCGCGGGATCCAGGTCGACGAACGAGACTCATCGTGGGAGTCGCACGAGCCGCGCTACCGGATCTACGTCTTCGACGGCGCCGGCTCGGCGGTGACCACGGTCGATCTTGTCGACGCCTCGCTCAAGGACGTCGAATGGTCCGCGACGACGCTCGCCGGCGATGACCGATTGTGGTCGGTCGCACTGGTCGTCGACGACTCCGTCCACGGACGCGGCCTGATCTGGCTGGTCGGAGGCGACTACAACTCGCCGCCGAAGTCGCCGCGCGAGTGGCGAATGCGCGCGGAGATGCAAGACCGGCTCCTCTCGCACCGAAGCCGGAAGAATCTCCCACTCACCCTCCCGGACGGGCGGCGGGTGATCCGGCTCTTCCCGGATTGGGGGCGCGAGTGGCCGCTGTGGGAATCCTTCAGCGAGCAGTACACGCTCGACGCCGAAGACCTGCCGCTGAGCCGTGAGCTGGCCGCCGACCTCCACGAGTGGAACGCCGTCTGGCAGGCGCGGGACGAGACCGAGCCTGTGCCGGATGCGTGGATCGAACACGGGCGACAGCTCCACGCGCGCATGCAGACGGAGCTCGACGCGGTCGCCGAGGTGCGTCCAGACTTCGAGTTGTCTTGACGGCATCACCGTTCGAGGCGTGCTGAACACGGTCGCTCAGCGCGCTCCGCTCTGCCAACATTCCTATCGTTCTCCGCCAACTCTTCGCACACGGGATCGCGATCGTCGTCGACCAGCCTTCCGATCGGCAAGGCTCGTGAGAGCGCCTGATTACGAAGGACCCTCGATGATCACTGTTCATCTTCGCTATGAGATCGATCCCGACAAGCTCGACGACTTCACCGAATACGGCCGCGCCTGGATCCACCTCGTCAACAAGCTCGGCGGAACCCACCACGGCTACTTCATGCCCAGCGAGGGCGACAGCGACGAAGCGTTCGCGCTGTTCACCTTTCCGTCGCTGGCCGAGTATGAGGCCTACCGGAACACCTCGAAGACGGACCCAGGGTGTCAGAAGGCATTCGAGCTCGCACGACGGACTCGGTGCATCCGCCGCTACGAGCGTGGCTTCCTCTCGCCGGTGTTCGCGTAGCGGTCCTCCAGCGGGCGTGGTTGAAGTGCGGTAAGGGTGTGTCCCGAGTCGCTCTCGGGCATACAGTCGGGAGCGTGGCAAGGAGGCAGTATGCCGCCGAGCGGGGCGCCCTTCTCGCATCGGAAGAGGTCGCGCTGCGGTTCTTGGCGCGGCGCGACCTTGCCGACGAGGACCCGACGTCGCGGTCTATGCGTGCGTTGCGGGAGCAGGTGCGGGGGTCGTCGCGCGTCGCTGCACTGCTGGCGGGTCGTAAGCGGACGGGCGCGGCGACGTACCGCAAATGGCAGGGTGCTCACTGGGTCACGATCCACCTCGCCATGCTCGGCTGCGCGGGCGGCGATCCGGGCGTCGACGAGCTCGTCGATGAAGTGCTCGAGCATTGGACGGCGCCGCAGCACCTCACGGAGCGGGAAGTGACGCAAGTGCGGTCAGGAGAACTGTTCGTTCCCGTAGTGCACGGGAAGGCGCGCCGCTGTGCCTCGCAGCAGGGCGGAGCCCTGTGGGCAGCGATCACGCTGGGCTACGGCGCGGATCCACGAGTCGGACTCCTTGCTGAGCGACTGGCACGTTGGCAGTGGCCGGACGGTGGCTGGAACTGCGACCGTCGACCGGAAGCACGCATGTCATCCGTCAACGAATCCTTCCTCCCGATGCGCGGCCTCGCGGCACACCCCGGCTACGGCGGCGAGGTCGCACGCGCTGCAGGTTTCTTCCTCGAGCGGCACGTCGCCTATCGTCGATCGGTCGACCAGCCGATCCACCGGTCGACCGTGCAGCTCCACTTCCCCCCGTACTGGCACTACGACGTCCTGGCCGGACTGGATGCGCTGCGCGACGCGGATCACCTTCGAGACCCCCGCTGCACCCGGGCCCTGGAACTGTTGGAGCGCCTCCGCCTCCCCGACGGGGGGTGGCCGGCGACAGCACGGTGGTACCGCGTTCGTGATGACGGATCCAACGTGGACTCGATCGACTGGGGCCCGACCGGAAGCACGCTGCCCAACCCGTGGGTGACACTCATCGCCCTTCGCGTCCTCCGCGCCGCCGGCCGACATTGACTCGAAGCGCCCAAGACCGTCCGAGACGTCCGATCGAGGGTCGCTCATTCTCGAATCGGGCGGGCCCCACGCCGCTGGCGACTCGAGACGCATACCTCTTCGCGGCAGGGCAAGTCCCGACCATTACGGTGGGCGTATGCGGTGTCGCCCAGCCTTGGCAATCGGATCCTTGTTCCTCGTTTTCTCTCTGACCAGTTGTGCCACGCCCGTGGCTGGCGCGGGGATCACCACACCTGGCGCGATGAGCGGGCCCGCCGAGACACCGGGGCCCACCGCCCCTTCAGACAGCGAGGTCGCCGCGGCACGGAAGCAAGCCCAGGCCTGGCTCGACGCCGCCACCCTCCCGGCGGGAGCAGTTCGCTCAGACGTGGCCATCCGCGGCTTCAGCTCGTACACGGGGTGGCCGTGCGGCCCCGTCGAGGAGCTCGAAGCGTTCTGGACCATTCCCGGGGCGAGTGTCAGTGACACGGCCAACTGGCTGAGGGAACATCCGACCGCGAACCTTGTCACGACAGCCTTCGCTACCGTGACAGAGGACCCGGCGATCGACTCGGCGATCGTCGGCTACATTCCTGCACCGGACTCGCAGGAAGGAATTGTCTACACGATCGAGCGGAAGGGCGATGGCGTCGCCGTGAGAGCCGAGATCGCGGCTCAGACCGAGTCCGCTGTCTGCCCGCCTCTCCCTGACGGCGCGACGTACGGAGCACCAGGACAGGGCTAGGCGGAACGCTGTTTCGCGCATGCCGGCGCTTTTGCATCTCTCGCCCGAGCAGAAACAGCATGGACGCGACGAAGAGCGCGAGGAACACGTTGCCACCGGCGGCGCGCTACCGCGTGGTTCGGGGGGCGGGAGGGCGCGGTGAGTCGTACGCCCACGCCCACGCCCACGCCCACGCCCACGCCCACGCCCACGCCCACGAAGGCTGTTGCCTCCATCGGGACTCCCTGCGCAAGCAACGGGGCGGCTCCCGACTCGTAGACGGCGTAGGCGAGATCGGTGCCCGGCATCGGTCAGTCGTCGAGCCTAGCGATCCGGATCGGAGACCAGACAGCGCGCATCATCCTCTTCAGTCGGGCGCTTGTCGGTCGGCTACGCGTTCACCTTGACCAGTCGAGCCGGGTTGTTGCAACACAGGCTCTTGGCAGTGGGGCGGAGTGAGGTCACGGGCGGGTGCCATCCGAGTGCGGGTCGCGCGCGGGTTCCGTGTCTGGCGGGCTGGTGGGCCAGACGGCGCGGAGGATCTGGATGGTGGAATCGAGGTCGACGCCGACGCGGATGCTGGTGTCGACGAGTTTGTGGACGGCGTCGAGAACGGGGCGGCGTGTGGTGGTCGCTGTCGTGCTGACGCGGGTTCCGCCGCCCGTGCGGGTGACGAGCAGGCCTTCAGCTTCCAGGACACGGTAGGCCTTCGCGACGGTTCCAGGCGCGACTCCGAGGTCTCTCGCGAGCTGTCGGACGGATGGGAGTCGGTCGTCGCCGGCAAGTCGGCCGGAGGCGATGAGCCCTCGGATCTGGTCGCGGATCTGGTCCGTGGGTGGGGCAGATCCCGATAAGCGGATGATCATGATCCGGCGACGACCCGTTCCCGTTGGCGGACACCGACGGCGGTGAGTGCGACTGTAGCCCACAGCGCAACACCGAGTGCTGCGGCGACGTACGAGGCGACGGTCAAGACGGGCATCATGGCGGCGACCGGTGTCGACAGCGTGATTCGTCCGAGCTCCGAGGGCATCGATGCGGCGAGCGAGGCTGTACCTGCGAGGGACTGCAGGATCAGCCCGAGGTGAAGCAGAAGTGCACCCGTCGTGACGGTGATGACGTTGCGCGACCGACGCGCGCGGATCTGAGAATCCAGGTCGCGGTCCTGAGACAGCGGTGGGCGTGCGATGAGCGCCAGGGTTCCGGCCGCGGTCGCTGCCATCAGCGCGGTCGCGACCAGCGCGGGAACCGAGTAGTACCAACCGTAGATCGCCGTCGCCATCGTGTTCTCGGGAGTGATCTCGACGATGTACATGTCGTACCGCCTCGTGGCCGGGTCTGGCTGTGAAGCCGATCCCGCAATAAGGGTGATCAGCAAGATCAGGGCGAACACGGCGACGGGTGCGATGAGCCATCGTGCTGATGTGAAGCGGAACAGGCCCCGCGGGGCCAACTCCGCCACACCCTCACCGCGACGGGCACGAACGGGGAAAGCGAGCAGCACCAGCCCCAGAATCCCCACGACCAGCGGCAGGATGTAGCGGTTGTCGAAATACCAGGTCACGAACTGCATGGTCGGATACACAGGCACCAGGAGCGACACATTCGCGGCGAACCGGATCAGCACATCCGCCAGAACGCCGAGCAGCCCGGCGAGCAGCGTGAACACCCCGACTGCCGCGCCCAGGGAACGCACCCGCGGTATCTGATGAGCCACCATGCGACTGCGAGCACGACACCCACGAGCGGTGCGCCGAACAAGAGCAGTAACCACGGCATCATCGCATCCCTTCACTTGTATCAACCCGACGATACACGGATGTAGCATCGGATTGCTACATTCAGGCGCACGCGTGACGCGAATAAATCAGGTCACTCCTGCCGATGCCACGCGGATGGTGAGATCGGTGGCCGTGAGGAGCGACTGACGGACTCCTGTCCTTTATTCACCTGGCCACGCGCGCACGACCTTCCTTGTCCGCACTCCCCGACGTCGGGAAGCCGACCTCCCACATCGAATGTGGCCAGGAGAGACCGGAAAGCAGGCGCCGACTACAAGCTCAGGGCGCTGGGCAAGCGCGTTTCGAAGTCGAGGATATTGACCCACTCGGGCACGACGCGGATTCGACACATCGGCTGCCCTCGGAGTTGCTCGACCCACGCTCGCCCTTGTTCCTCACCGAAGTACCGTTCCGCCGCGGCGGCGTACTCGGGTGCGACATCATCGAGCAGGTCCATCTCCGCCCGCCCTCGGATCGACAACACTCGGTACGGGAACGCATCGGTGTCGATGGTGAGCGCGACATCGGGGCGGCTCCCCAACACCTTCACCTTCGGCGCCCCTGGCGGAGTGCCCACAACGACGTTCCGACCGTCCCAGTGGAACCACATGGGCACCACGCGAGGTGTTCCATCGGACCAGTTGTAGGCGAGCCTCGCCGGAACCGGTGACGCGAGGAGTTGCTGCGCGACCGGATCTTCCAGCAAGGACACATCGTGAGTAGATGTACTCATCCCAGCTCCTTCGCTGATGCCAACGCCTCGACGTTATCCGCCCCGGCCGACGATCGAAATGGCTCGCCCCATTTCCCCACCGTCCGAGGCCGCCCCGATGCGGGTCGGTCACCGTCCCGCGTCCGGAGACCGGACACGTCCGTGACGCTCGTAGACGCTGGCATCCCCTCTGGCAGGTATGTCACGCGTCGCCGACTGTCGTCGTAACCATCGCCTCAGCGGATGGTCCACCCACCGTCAACGGCCAGCGTCTGGCCGGTGATCAGGGACGCCGCGGGAGAGCAGAGAAACACGACAACCCCGGCCACCTCTGTGGGCTTGCCGATCCGGTGCAACGCCGCTATCCGGTCGACGACGTCGGCGCGGAACGCGGGGTCAGAGAGCGCCTCGGCTGTGCCGTCGGTCTCGATGAACGTGGGAGCGACCGCATTGACGCGTATTCCCCGATCGCCCCACTCGACCGCATGGCAGCGAGTCATATGCAGCATCGCGGCCTTCGCGATGCAGTAAGACGACTCGCCGGGGAGCGCCACGATTCCTGCTTGCGACGCGACATTCACGATCGCGCCCCCGGATGGCATCGAGCGCGCGACATGCTGCGAGAGGAACAGTGCCGAACGGACGTTCAGCGACCACACCGCATCGAAATCCGTCTCCGTGACGTCGATCGCCGGAGCATTTTTCCCTCCGCCAGCGTTGTTCACGAGGATGTCGAACGCGCCATCCTCCGATGCCGCATCGACGGCCGCCCTGGCCTCATCGAGCTGCGTGACATCGAGAGCGATCGAGGAAGCGGAACCACCCTCAGCCCGAATCGCCCGGAGTGGTCGTTCCGCGCTTTGGGGATCGCGGACGCCCAGGACCACGTGGGCGCCGGCGGCTGCGAGCGCGTGTGCGATCGCCAGGCCGAGACCGCGGTTGCCTCCAGTGACCAGAGCTCGCCGGCCGGTCAGATCGAAGTACTCCATGTCGCTCCTCAGTCACTCCCTCCGGAGGGGCGCCAAGTCACGCCCTTCCCTCCGCTCACTCTCGCGCCCGAGACTAGTGGGCCGCGTTACTCCATCCCCATGAAGGTGCCGCGAACTCCCGGTCGCGCTGACGCAGAGCGGTGACCTGCGTCAGCGCGACCGAAATACTGGAATGCGCTGTCCTGCCCGATTGCTGCCCATACGCTCGGCCGATGCATGGGCGTGGTGTCAGGTCACCCGCTCGTTGCGCCTTCCTCGATGCACTTCCGGACGTCCATGCCACTCTTCTCGACCTGGGCCAAGATCGTGTCAGCGTCCTTGCCCGGCTCGATGCCGATGTCCGCCAGGCACTCGCGGTACCTGTCGAATTCCGGCATGTCGTACGACCTGGAGATCTGCCACTGGAAGTCGACCGGTGCGAAGTCGACGTAGCACCGGTCGTACACCGGTGCCGCGTCGGCGAGATAGGAGAACTGGTGGACACCGCCGACATCGTGCTTGGCGGCAAGCGAGGCACCGCCTTCGTTCATGCACGCCTCGAACTTCGCGAAGGCGTCCTCGTACACCTGCTGCGTGACGACGGTGACACGTTCAGGCAGGGGTCCTGCTTGAGGGTTGGTGGGTGCTCCAGCGGACGCAGCCAGCCCGCCGACTGCCACCAAACCGGCCGCGGCGACGAGCGCGCCTGCGATGATCGTTCGCTTCTTCATCTCCCGCTCCCTCCGAGTTCACCGAGCCGACTTTGACGCCGCTGTGGGGGTAGGTCTTGTGGTTCGCGATCCACGTTGCGCTCTGAGTCAGGCCGACCTGCGGCCCCTGAATCACCATCACAGCCGCGTAGCAGTAAGGGCTACCGGGGTACGCCTGGTACGAGAGCATGGTGCCGGCGTTGCCGCGGCCCCGGTCTGCGTAGGTGTTGAAACACCCGACGACGGGGGTTGCTACCGGAATTTATCAGCACGGACCTGGGCTTCGTCAACGCGCCCACTCCATATCTCGCGCTGGAGGGAGGTGGCATTGTGCGCCGGGCGGTGCCCAGACTGGGGCGACGAGCACGAATTGTCCGGTCGGGTGAGGAATGAGCCCGCACGATTCTCGGTCGCTGAACGGCGGACCCGCGAGACCCGCATGGCCGTCGGCTGAGCGTCGCGCCCCCTACGACGAGATCAGCTCCCGCCGCACCACCGCGGTGCTCCATCGTCCCAGCAAGGCGCCCGCGACGGTGTCCGAGATGTGGTGTTGGCCGCGGAACACCCGCGAGAACGCGATCGCTCCGGGTATCCCGTACCGCAGGAGGGGCCTGAGAAGCCGGGCGCCGCGGGCGCCGCGGTGATCGGGATAGTCGAATCGGGCGCCGTCGATACGCTGCTTGCGCGCGGCGAGCAGTAGGACGGTCGGCGCGAGGGCAGTGAGCGCTTGAGGCGCGTGGCGTGCCAGCCGGAGTGCGTTCGGTTGTGGGTTCGCCTGCGGGCGGTGCTCGGCTTGTCGCGCGGCGGCTCAGGGCCGCGCGAGAAGCGAGGGCATGAGTTGCAGACCGATCGCGCTCGCGACGTATCGGTGACGTCGATTGCTGGTGAGCTGAGCCACCCAGTCAAAGACACCGAGGTCGACGATCTCGCGGAGCTCACCCGCTCGATCGTGAACCCCGTATCCCACGCGCAGCCCGCGGTAATAGGCCGATGCGAGGAATTCCTCTCGGATCTCGACGTCAGGAAACGCGCGTTCGAGCGCGGTTCGAACGCGGGGGCCGATCGCCGGCAGGGTATCGTCGAACCTCACGACGGCGACCGGCCGCTCCCACGCAAGTCCGTGAGCGTGGGCTGCCGATTCGAGCAGGCGCCGGTACACGCGGAGCTGCGCGACGACGGCGTCGACTTCGAATCCGTCCTCCGGCAGACCGGCTCCCGCCTCAGTGAGCACCAACAGTCGGAAGTGCTTCGTGTGTCCGGCGCCGTCGCCGGTGGGCTGCATGCGAAGCAGCTGATGCACCGTGCAGAGCCGGACATGCGCGGTCGGATTCCGACGAAGCCGTGTGGCGCACTCGAGCGCCAGGACATTCGTCGCGTCTGACACCACCTCGCTTCCACGGATCGTCGAAAGGATGCGGTCCTGCGAGCCCGGTGCCAGCACCGAAGAGACGCCCAACGGTGCGACCGGCGACAGCAGCACGGCCTCGTATCCGCCTGCAGCCTCGAGCGCCAGCACGTCGTACGCCACGCTCGTACGAAGGTCGATGGGACTGGGGCGCACGGTCGGATCCGTCGCCCACTGCGTGAGGAGGTCCGATGGGCGGCGCTTGCCGGCCTCGGCACGAGCCGCGGCAAGGAGCCCACCACGGCGACTGCTCGGCGAAGTACGGCCGCGATGCTCCATCGCTTCATCATTCATTCGATCGGGGCCCGCCACAACGGGCACTCAAGCCGGTCTCTCGCCGCGCGGCAATTCCCCCGCAAGGAGGAGGCGGACAGCGGGGTGCGCTGGTTAGCCATCGTGGGGAGGTGCAGTTCATGCAGAGCGAGTGGGCGGCCAAGCTGTTCGGAGATCGAGAGGAGCCGCGGAGGCGGCTCCAGTCCACGTCGGCGGTGAGATCCCCGCAAGTGGGCAGCCGCCGATGGCGGCGATCGCGTGGGCGCGGGGTCGTCTCGGCTCTGCTCGGCAGATCGGCGAGAGTGATGTCGTGCTTGTCGTTCGCAAGCTCCGCCGAGCTGAACCGCGGCTGACGCTGAAGGCCGCGACTTTCCTAGCCGAGCACGTGGGGACACGGGCTTAGCGAGTCGCTGTGGCAGTGAACCCATGCACGCCTGATGCGCGATGCGCCGTCGGTGCAGCGTGCACGTGCCACTCCTCAGCGGAGCCCGACGGCACGCGTTCCTCGATGACCGACATGTCCTCGCGGTTGACCAGCAGCCAGCCGTCGCTGACCCCGCCCCTCGAGTAGTGTTCGGCAGTGCTCCGGTCGACATGCTGAGGCATGGGAACCAACGTCTGAGCCTGATCCCAGCGGATGTCGGCTTGGGGGCCGGAGTTCCTCTCTTCACCGGGGGCCATGCTCGTCGTCGCGCGTGACGATGACGGCATCGTGGGCTTCGGTCTCGGGCGGCCGCTGGCTGCGGACCCTCAGTGGCAACAGCTCCTGGTGCGTGCGGCGACGTCTGTCGTCCTCGGCCTGTTCGCGGTGGCCTCGGCCGCCCGCGCGTTCTACGCTGAGCTCGGATTTCACGCGGTCGGGAGCATCGTCATCAGCGGCGACCGACGTCTGGATCTGCTCGCGCGATAATCGGTCCTTCATCGGGCGACCGCGCTGTTCCCGCCGCAAGTCTGTGATGGACCTGTCGTCGCTCAACCAGTGTCAATGCGGCCGGGCGATGATGACGAGATTGCCGCTCACTACCGTGGGTAGCTGACGTAGAACGAGCCTGGCGCGCATGAGTAAGTCGCGTTGCCGATGATGTGAACGCCGTCGCCGAGACGTGCACAGGTTTGGGCGGCGTCGACGAGCGCGCCAACCGCAACGGCGACGATGATCAAGGTCATCACTACGCCGACGCCGCCGATCACGACGCCCGCGAGTGCGAACCGATTCCGGAAACCGGCTCGTTTGGAGCGGATCAAGGCGATGATGCTGATGACCAAACCCGCGAAATTGAAGATCGCGAAGAGGGACAGCACAAACCCGACGATGCCGAAAACGCGGAACGGATCGCCCGCATCAGGAACTGGGACGACGTGGTTGCTCGACGGAGCATCCGTGTTGGCAGTGCCATCTCCAGCAAGCGTCGACATAGCCAGGACCCTAGCGGACACCCTCCGGGCCAAAGTTGTTATCCACAGGCTCGCGATGCCCTACTAGGGTCGATCAGGACGGGGTCCTTCATCGAGGCGGCCTAAGTTCCACACCGAGCGCTCCGAGGACCGCGTAAAGCACACCCATCACGATCACCCCGTAGCTGCCGGCTCGAAGCATCAGCGCCACCTCGTCAACCGACTGGCCCCGCCAGTACGCGGTTCCGTAGACCCGGCGTGCGACCCAGAGGGCACGCCAGCGGAACAGCGCGCCGATCGCCGCGACGACCAGGCCGATGACGAGCGCGGCAAGGTTCCCTGGGTCCATGTGGCAACTTAAGGTGTAGCCGTGGGTCCAGCGATCCTACTTACATTGCTGCAGAACTCGTTCGAATGACGGTCCGCTGTCGGGCACTGCCCGCATTGCGGTGCTCGCGTGCGGGAAGAAGCGCGTTCGATCGCGGGTCCTCGACCGGACGATGGGTTTGCGGCGACGCGGGTAGTTTTGGCTCATGCATGGGCGCAGGCTCACCTGGCGGATCGGCGGCATCGGACTCATCGCGTGTGGGATCGTCGGCATCCTGCGCGGGTCTGTTCTCGGAGTCCCGATCGCGGGAACCGTTCTCTCCCTGCTCGCCGACGCGTTGTGGGCCGCCGCGATCCTCGTTCTGGCATTCGGACTTCACCGCGAAGGAAGCGTCGTCGCGCGAACACCGCTCGGCCTCGCGGCGGCAACGATCGTCGCGCTGTGGCCCGCGGTAGCGACCGTCGTCAACCTGCTCACCACACCCACAGATGCGACGACCGCCGGCTCAGACGCCTGGCTGTTCTGGGTCTACCTCTCGATCGTCCTGCCCGTAGTGGCAGGGTTGATCGCCACGGTCCAAGTGGGCCGAGCGCAGGTGGTTCCGCGTCCGTGGAATTGGGCGCCGCTGTGGGTGCTGGCAGCACAGGTCGCACTGTGGGTGCTGCCACAGATGCTGGGAGTCGCCGCACCGTCGGCGCTGCTCCAGATGGTCGGCCTGTTCAGCGCGCTCGGCACCCTCGGCTTCCTGGCTGCCACGCTTGGGCTGGGCATCCTCGCTGTCGTATTGAGCAGTCGTTCCGGCGCGAGGACCGTCGCTGTCTTCGGTTCTTCTTCTGCGGCTGAATAGCGTCGCCCGCACCTGGGTCCTTGACCGCCCGTTGTCCACGTCGTCGTCGTGAACCCGTTCTCGAGCCGTTCACCGTGTGTCCCAAGTCGGACAATGGGCTCATGCTTGTTGTGATCTCCGGACTGCCTGGGACGGGCAAGACTGCCGTCGCCGCCGAGGTTGCTCGCAGGGCAAAAGCCGTCCACCTTTCGATCGACACCGTCGAGGATGCGCTCCTTGGTGCCGGACTCCCGCGTTCGTCGACTACTGGTGTCGCCGCGTACGAAGCGGTGCGCGCCGCGACCGAGCAGAATCTGGCTCTGGGGCGCATCGTCGTGGTCGATGCCGTGAACGACAGCGAGCCCGCGCGCGAAACATGGCGTCGCGCGTCCGCGACAGCGGCCGTCCCGCTGAAGTTCGTTCTCCTCGCCCTGGATGACGAGGTGGAACATCGTCGTCGGCTGGAAGGTCGACGTCGAAACCTTCAGAACGTTCTCGAGCCGAGCTGGGATGACGTGAGCAGTCGTCGCGAGTCCTTTGAGCCGTGGGGCGACGTGCACCTGCGAGTCGACGCCCGCGAGTCGACGCAGCATGTTGCGAGCGTCATTCTGTGGCAGCTCATCCCGCCGACGGCGAACCAACCCAGAGTTCGACCTCGGTGAGCCCACGACCGCAAGTGGGTCGCCCAGCGGTCCATGCGCGGAAGTGGCCCGTCGAAGTTTCCCTTCTGGACGTGCGATCATCGGTCCGCCAGTCCGCACCGCCTGATGTCTCCACAGGTGGGAAATCTGGTCCCGTCAGCAACGTCATCTGCTGCTGTAGGAGGTGGGGTGAGGATGCCGGACGGGCCCGGTCGAACGCGCGGTCTCTTTCGTCGAGTCGGCGTCGAGGTCGCTGGCGAGCTCCTTTGGCAGTTCCTCGTGTGGCTTCTCCTCTTGCCGTTGCGCGCCCTTGGTCGTCTGCTGCACTGGCTTCTTGACGCCTGGTGACACCGCTGATGGGGGCAGCCCGATACCGCGGTTCTCAAGGCGGTCCGCTAGCGTACGAGGCGGCGTGACATCCGCTGGGTGCGGACCGACAGCACGGGAATCTGATGACATTGGCATTGTCTGCGCTGGCCGGTGACACTGTCATCGCGGTGAAGAGGGCGATAACTGCATGAGCTGGATGCTCTACAACGAGGGCAAGAGTCGCCCGCCGAAGAACAACAAGAGCCTGGTGGCATGGGCCATTGGTGTCGTCATCGTTTGCGCCGCTCTGCTACCGTTCATCGTGTGGGGCGTCCTCGAGGCGTTCGCTGAGGGTGGGATTATCGGCGGCATCTTTCTCATCGGCGTGTCTACCCTGCTCGTGTGGGGAGTCGTCGCGGCGGTCAGGGCGATAGTCCGGGCGTCCCGGGCGAGATGGACCCGCTGACACTGTCGCCGGTCGCTAACGTGCAGCTGCCGGGGGCTCAGCCGAGCGCGTTGAGAAGATGCGCGTTGCGCTTGGCGATGAGCCGCGTAGGTATGGCACGCGCACGAGTCGCCCGACCAGTGATCCGAAGGCGGGTGACGCGACCGCGATGGTGTCGGTGATTCGGGAGCCGATCGGGAGCTGCTCGAACCGGTGCTCGTGAACGAAGGTCTTGAACCGCCCGCGCACCTGCTGATCGACGAAGGGAGTCGGTTCGTCGAGCGCGGTGATCTGTGAGGTCATGGTCCGCCGGATGCCGAGGTGTCGAGCTCGCCAGGTCACGGTTTCCCCAAGACGGATCGGCCCGTTCGTCACGCCGGCCACAGCGCGCACTGCCCTCGCACCGATCCAGTCGATCTACTTGCGGGGTAGGCCGGTAGCGCTGGAGATGAGCCAGTCGAAGCCGCGGTCGCTGAGGACCCGCCGCGTGGCGATCAGCGGCTTCGCACCGAACCCGACCGCGTAGCGGGTCTTCGGTCGCTTCGCGGTGACCGCCTTGCCGATCGCTTCTGCGATGACAGACGGCGGCGAGTTGCGGTTCGCGTTCGCCTCGGAGCGCAGCGACTTCGCGACCGCGACCGCCTGCGCCTTGTACGCGCCCGAGCCCGAGGTGGCATCGAGGTTGTCCGCGGCGATCCCGCCCCATTCGGTGGCGATCCCACCGGGTTCGATGACGACGACGTCAATGCCGAACGGGGCGACTTCCAGGCGTAGGCAGTCGCTGAGGGACTCGAGGGCGAACTTGGTGCCGTGGTACCAGCCGCCGAGTGGTGTGTAGATCTTCCCGCCCATCGAGGTGATGTTCACGACCGTACCCGAACGCTGTGCGCGCATATGCGGGAGGACAAGACGCGCGAGTTGCATGGCCCCGAACACGTTGACCTCGAACTGGCGGCGCGCCTCCTCCAGGGGAACGTCTTCGATCGCGCCGTAGGACCCGTAGCCGGCGTTGTTGACCAGAACATCCATCCGTCCCGTCTCGGCGATGATCTGCGCGACCCCGTCGGTCATCGACTGCTCGTCCGTGACGTCCATCGCGAGTGGACGGATGCCGTCTGCGCCGAGGGCCTGCAGGCGGTCGGTGCGGCGCGCCGCGCCATAGACGGTGAAGCCCAGCGACTGGAGGTGGCGGGCGGTCTCGGCGCCGATCCCGGAGGATGCGCCGGTGACAAGGGCGGTCTTGCTGGTCATGAAGGGGACTCCTAGAGTAAAATGAACCATGGTTCACTATCTATCATGAACCATGACTCACTTTCGCGCAAGTGAGAGTCCGCCTATCGTTTTCAGGAGTGCTGATGACCCCCGTTCGCCCTATGCGTGCCGATGCGGTCCGCAACCGCCGGAAGATCCTGGATGCCGCCGGGCTGCAGATCGCGACCCACGGCCCCGAGATCGGGATGGACGAGATCGCCGACGCCGCCGGTGTGGCGGTCGGCACCCTGTACCGCCATTTCCCGACCAAGACCGACCTGCTCGCCGCGGTGATCGCGGTGCATGTGAACGAGGTCGCCGACGACGCGGAAGCCTCCCTGGAACGCGCACAAGCCAGCGGCCGGGCTGTGGACGAGGTCGTCGGGTTTCTCGAGAGAGTCGCCGAGTCATCCGCGCAGAACCACGCCGTGAAAGCCGCAGCGCAAGGCCTGGGTATCGAAGGGCACGGCGACCACACGGACGAGACCCGCGCCGGCGAAGCACTCCGCACCCTGCTCGAACTCGGGAAGGCCGACGGCGACGTCCGGCCCGACATCACCCTGGACGACATCTACCTGCTGATGGCCACCGCTCCCACCGCGCAATCTGCGATCGTCCGACGCCGCTGGCTCGACCTCATCCTCCCGGGCATCACCACCACCAGGAACTGATCGTTCGCACGCAGTCCCCCGTACGTGTGGTGCCCGTATGAGGATCCCCGCGATCGCGGCGGTAAGCCCCGCTGGCGCGATGGTGGTTCAGTTGCGCGTGACGGCGGGTGGTGTCCAGGTGCCGTCGAGGATCGCGATCCGCAAACGAGCCCGGGCGGAGGGGCCGGCGGCGGCGTTGGAGCCCCGCTCCAGGCGGCCGAATCACAGTCCCGGCAAGCTCACCGACGATGTCGCGGCGCAGGCGGTGGCGGTGCGGGCGGCGCTGGAGCAGTCCGGGCTGGATCACGGCCCGATCAGTGTCCACGAGAAGATGCGAGCGCTCGGAATGGACCCGGTGCCGTCGACCGCGTCACTGTCCCGCATCTTCCGCGACAAGCGTGTCGGGAAGATCGAGCCGCGGAAGAAGCCGCGGGCCGCGTTCCGCCGCTTCGTGTATCCGGCGCCGAACGCGTGCTGGCAGCTCACTCTCGCCTCGCAGTCGCGTCCCATGTCGCCTGGGGCGAGACCTCCGAGGCCGCGATCACCGTGATCCGGAAAGGTGTCGCAACCTGCGGTGTTCCGCAGCGGCTGCTCTCCGACAACGGATCCGCGTTGAACCCGTCCCGGCGTGGCGTGCTCGGCCAACTGGTCGCCTAGCTGCGCCCCCTCGGTGTCGAGCCGATTCACCGGCAAGCCCTACAAACCGACGACCGCTGCCCGGACCCGCGGACGACATCCGGGTGAAGGTGGTGCAAGACAGCGGATCGGTCGAGTTCCGCGGCATCGAGTTCGGCATCGGCCGCGCCCTCGGCGGCCAGCGGGTCTGCGTCATGGACGCCGGCAAGACGGTGACGATCTTCGACCTGCACGGCACCCTCATCATCGAGCACGCCTGGCCCAAGCCCGGCACCACCTACGTCAGCAACCGCCGAACCCGCGGCCCCGCCCGCAACCGACTGTCAGGGATGCCCTGATACATGAAGTGTCAGAGATGTCCTGATGCAGAATCGTCAGAGATGTCCTGATACATCACACCGGGGCCACTTCGAGTGCACACATTCGAACGGCACCCGTCTGATTCCGACGATGCCGATCACGGCATCCTGGGGAATCGAGGGCGCGCCGGCCGACCCTGCTGATTCGCGGCCAGACGGAACGCCCGCGGAATCAGAAGGAAGCGAGCGATCCCAGAAACACGAAAACCCGCGGAATCCGCGGGTTTTCAATGCTTACTGTCTCAACACAGTGCGCGCCCGAAGGGACTCGAACCCCTAACCTTCTGATCCGTAGTCAGATGCTCTATCCATTGAGCTACGGGCGCACGTTGCTCGCTCTCGCGCACAACGTCGTCAAGAATACCTGACGGATGCGCGCCGCGCGAATCGGCGGACGGATGCTGGTTTCCCGGGCGTGTCCGCACGCTCCGGGCCGCCTATCCCCCGTCGAGAGCACGCAGCTGTCGCTGCAGCGCGACCTGTCGGTAGGAGGTGTCGAGGAGCTCTGCGAGCAGTTCCCAGTCGCCGGCATCCGATTGAACGCGGATGGCGAGCCAGCCGTACGCGCCCTCGTAGGGCGGCACGAACACGTCGTCCCGCTCGAGCAGCACCGGACGCTCGAGGTCATCCGGGATGAAGAGGACCGCGGGCTCGGGTCCGACCCCCACGATCGCGAACTGCCGCTTTCCGGCCCGGAAGGTGCAGCGGCCGTGCGAGATCGCCTCGACCGCTTCGGGGTACGCCATGCAGAGCACGCGCACCCGCACCGGGAGCGCGTGCTCGGGCGGGAACCACATCGGGTGGCTCAGGGCCGCGTCGCCGTCCACACAGCGAGCGTATCGGCGGTCGCAGACACCGTCAGGAGTCGAGCTCGCTGACGTCGATGCCCGAGATGCGCGGCGAATGCGCCGTCGCCTGGACATCGGCGGCAGCATCCGTCTCCGGATCGTCGTGATGGCGCTTGTGCGCGGCGAGGCGCGGAAGGTCGACGAGGCGGATCGACTGCATGCGGGCGGCACGCATGCGGTCGTAGTCGGGGTCGAGCTCGGGGCGCATGCCCTCGACACGCAGGCGGCGTTGCAGGTTGGCTTCGACATCGCCCCATGCGGCGTCGCGCGACTGCTCGATGATCGTCCGCACGACGTGCGGGTCGTCGGCCATCGCACGCAGAGCTTTGGCGACGCCGGCGTACTGGCGCCCGCGTTTGCGGAGGTTGCGCGTGTCGCGATCCCGGTAGTCGTGCGTGCCGTCGGGGTCGGTGAACTTGCCCCACGCCTTCTTGCGCTGGCGCCTGACCATCGCGGCGGCCTGTTCCTGCTCGTCGGCGAGGCCGAGGAGCGTCTCGTGCGCGAACGGCGCGAAGGCCACCACGTCGAACGGCTCGTCGTGCGCGATCGTCTCGACGAGGATGCGGTTGCGGATCGCCAGGCGCGCGGCGGCGGACGCGATGGACACCCCTTCGGCGATCGCCTCTGCGGTCTTGCCCATCGAACCTCCCCTCAAAGGCTAGCGTCCGCCGAGCCCTCCCGAGTCGGCGAGAATCGTAGGCGCGGATCGTCGACGGCGACGACCGGACCGAGAGGCACCACATGGCGAAGCAGCGACACCTGGATGTGCGCGGCCGCACGACCGTCATCACGGGCGCCGCGGCGGGCATGGGAGCCGAGGTCGCACGACAGCTGGCCGCGCGCGGGGCGCGCATCGCCCTCCTCGACCGCAACGCCGACGGTCTCGCCGCGGTGGCCGAGACCCTCGACGGCACCGGCCACACGACGCACGTGATCGACCTCACCGACGACGACGCCGTCGCATCGGTTGTAGCTGAGGTCGAGGCATCCCATCCCCGCATCCAGGCGCTCGTGACGTGTGCCGGTTCGTCGATGCTCGGCGACATCGACCAGGTCACGATGGCCGAGATGCGCTGGCTCATGGACGTGAACCTGTGGGGCACCGTGAACGTCACGCAGGCGCTGCTGCCGGCGCTGCGGCGCGAGCCGGCGGCGCACATCACGCACCTGGTGTCGATCTACGGGCTCGCCGCCCCCGCGGGACGCATCCCCTACGCCATGAGCAAGTTCGCGGTGCGCGGGTTCACCGAGTCGCTGCGGCACGAGCTCGAACGCTCCACGATCACCGTCGGAGCGGTGTACCCCGCGGGCGTGAAGACCGGGATCATCCTGCACGGACGGTATGCCGCGGCGATCGACCCGGCGGTCGCGCAGCGCGCCGCGGCGGCGCAGGCGGCGATGTACCACACCGAGCCCGCGGACGCGGCGGCGCGCATCGTCGAGGCGACGATCCGCCGGCGTCCGCGCACGATGATCGGCCGCGAGGCGCGCCTGGTCGACGTGCTGTCGCGCGTCACGCCGACGCACTACTGGGCGCCGATGCGCCGTCCCCTGCGCGACGCGATCGACACCACGACACCGGTTCGCTGACGCGACGGCACCGCGACCCCGTCGCCGGCCCACCTCGGCGGTGCGGCACGCACGCAGCGGTGCAGCATCCGTCCGTTTATCAAGCGTCACGCTCCGAATCAACCCCCTGCACTGCTCGGCGCCTCGCGCGTACCGTCGATGTCATCCCTCATGAGAGGAGAGATCGATGGGATTCATGGACGACGCGAAGGAGACGGCCAAGGCCGTCGGCGAGAAGATCCAAGACGCGTGGGAAGACACCACCGATCGAGTCGGGGACAAGGTCGACGAGATGAAGGCTGATGCCGAAGTCAAGAAGGCCGAAGCGGAGCGCGACTCGGTGAAAACGCGCAACGAAATCAAGGAAGACCTGCGCGACACCTGATCCGCAGACACGATGAAAGCGGAGCCGACCGGGGGGCCGGCTCCGCTTTCGCTGTGTCGCGGTTGCGGGAGACTCAGTCGATCGCGGCGATGCGCCACGAAGAGGTGACGGATGCCTCGGGCTCGATGACGATGAGCCCCGCGTCGTAGTCGTACGACCCCGCGTTGAACGCGTCGGGTGCGCACGTCATGGGCTCGACGGCGAGGCCGAGGCGGCTCTGCGCCGGGTCGGGCTTGTCGGCGGTGTGGATCTGAACCCACGGACACGCGGCATCCCACGACATCTCGACACCCGAGCCCGCAGCATCCGTCACGCGCACCGTGGCGTTGCCGTCGGCGTCGCGGATCAGGCCGGAGTACGCGTGGTCGATCTCGGCCGCGCCGATCGCGCGCGGCGAGCGGAAGTCGAAGCGCTGCGGGTCGTCGGCGTCGACGGCGACCAGGTCCGTCGGGATGAGCCGGTCGGGCGTGACCGCGAGCACCTCGGCGGCGGGAAGCTCGAGCGTCCAGCCGTCGACGCGGCCGTCGCCAGCGACGAGGTACGGGTGCGGGCCGGTGCCCCACGGGGCGGGCTCGTCGCTCTCGTTGTGCGCGGTCACCGACTGCGTGAGGCCGTCGGGGCCGAGCGAGAACGTCGTCGTGATGACGAGGCGCCAGGGGAAGAACGTCTGCGGCTGGATGACGGCGGCGAGCGTCACGTGGTCGGGGCCCTTGTCGATCGCCTCGAAGTCGAGCCACGTCGCGAGGCCGTGCAGCGCGTGCGAGCGTGCGGGCTCGGTGAGCGGCAGCTGGAAGTCGCGGCCGCCGAAGGAGTAGCGCCCGTCGACCACACGGTTCGGCCAGGGGGCGAGGGTCGCGCCGCGGTGCGCGGGGCGCACCTCGTCGGCGTCGAACGGCACGACGAGATCGCGGCCGCGGTAGGTGAGCGAGCGGAGCGTCGCGCCGACGCTCGCCACGACGGCTTCGTAGTCGCCGGCGCGCAGGGCGTGCTGGGTTCCGGATGCGGGGGGACGTGCCATGAGGGCTCCTTGCGGATCGGGGATGCCGCCAACCAGAGTAGCGGCGAGGTTCGGGGCGCCTCGAACCCGGGCTTGAGGCTGGGCCCGCCTCGAACCAAAGGGCTCGCGCCGAGGCCGAGGGCGATGCCCCCGGGTTCGCGCGGAATCCCCGGCCTCGTCGAGACCGGGGATTCCGGGACGGGTCAGAAGCCCTGGGCGAGGCGGTAGTACGCCTGGTTCCAGCGCAGCTCGCGCTGGAAGCCGCGGGCCGTGGTGTCGTCGTCGATCACGACGAGCTCGGTGGCGGCGATGTCGGCGAAGTCGCGGAACACCTCGATGCCGACCGCGGTCGTCATGACGGTGTGGTGCGCCGCGCCGGCGGCGAGCCAGCAGGCCGCACTGGTCGCGAAGTCGGGTGCAGGCTTCCACACGGCACGGCCGACGGGGAGCTTCGGCAGGTCGGGTGCGTCGACGTTCTCGACGACGTTGGCGACGAGGCGGAACCTGTCGCGCATGTCGCTCATCGCGACGACGAGCGCGGGGCCCGGGTCGGCGGTGAAGACCAGGCGCACCGGGTCGTCCTTGCCGCCGATGCCGAGCGGGTGCACCTCGAGGCGCGGCTTGGCGGTGGTCAGCGACGGCGAGACCTCGAGCATGTGCGCGCCGAGGATCTTCTCGTCGCCCGCGACCAGGTCGTAGGTGTAGTCCTCCATGAGGCTCGCGCCTCCGGGAAGGCCCGCGCCCATGACGTTCGCGACGCGCACGAGGATCGCGGTCTTCCAGTCGCCCTCGGCGCCGAAGCCGTACCCCTCGGCCATGAGGCGCTGCACCGCGAGACCCGGCAGCTGCTTCAGCGCGCCGAGGTCCTCGAACGAGGTCGTGAAGGCGCCGAACCCGCCCTCCTCGAGGAACGAGCGCAGGCCGAGCTCGATCGCGGCGCCGTCGCGCAGCGACTGGTGGCGGTCACCGTCGGGCAGCAGCTCGTCCGCCACGTCGTACTCGGCGAGGTAGATCTCGACGAGCGCGTCGATGTCCTCCTCGGAGGCAGCCTCGACCGCCGCGACGAGCTCGTTCACACCCCACGTGTTGACCTGCACGCCGAACCTCAGCTCGGCCTCGGTCTTGTCGCCCTCGGTCACGGCGACGTAGCGCATGTTGTCGCCGAAGCGCGCGAGCTTCAGGGAACGGGATGCTGCCCACCCGGCGGCCGCGCGCTGCCAGTCCTCGACCTGCTGACGGACGGCCGGGTTCGACACGTGGCCGACCACGGTCTTGCGGGCGACGCCGAGACGCGTCTGGATGTACCCGAACTCACGGTCGCCGTGCGCGGCCTGGTTGAGGTTCATGAAGTCGAAGTCGATGTCGGCCCAGGGCAGCTCGACGTTCGCCTGCGTGTGCAGGTGCAGCAGGGGCTTCTGCAGCGCGTCGAGGCCGGCGATCCACATCTTCGCCGGGCTGAACGTGTGCATCCACGCGACGACGCCGATCACCTCGTCGCGCGCGTTCACGTCGAGGGCGAGGCGGCGGATCGAGTCGGAGTCCTTGAGGACGGGCTTCCACACGACCTTGACGGGGAGGCCTTCCAGCCCGGCCGCGACGGCCTGGGACTGCTCGGCGACCTGGCGCAGGGTCTCTTCGCCGTACAGGGTCTGGCTGCCGGTGACGAACCAGATCTCGTAGGCGTCGAGCGAGGTGGACAGGGGCGTGCGGGTCATCGTGGGTCCTTCGTGGTTCAGAGGGCGGAGACGGCGGCGGCTTCGACGGCGAGGCCTGCGCGATAGCGGTCGAGGTAGGCGGCGAAGCCCAGGACGTCGGCGGGATCAGGTTCGGCGGTCGCGATGGCCGCGTCCGCGAACACGAGGTCATCGAGGAAGGAAGCGAGGGTGGTGACGGATGCTGCGGCCGCAGCATCCGTTCCGCCAACCGCCCGCGCGTACGCGGCGAGCACCGCGATCCCCCACGCACCGCCCTCGGAGGCGGTGTCGCCGACCGACACCGGGGCGCCGAGCGCGCCGGCGAGGAAGCGCTGCGCGACGCCGGCGGTGCGGAACATGCCGCCGTGCGCGAACATGCGGTCGAGCGCCACGCCTTCGTCGTCGAGCACGCGCATGCCGAGCGCGAGGGTGCCGAAGACGCCGTAGAGCTGCGCGCGCATCGCGTTCGCGAGCGTGAGGCGACTGTCGGGCGTGCGCACGAAGAGCGGCCGGCCCTCGGTGAGTCCCGCGATGGGCTCGCCGGCGAGGTGGTTGTAGGCGAGCAGACCGCCGCCGTCGGCTTCGCCGTCGAGCGCCTCGCGGAACAGGGTCTCGTACACGGCGTCGCCGGAGAGCGGGGTTCCGGCGGCCTCGGCGAACCGCGCGAACATGCCGGCCCACGCCGCGAGCTCGCTCGCGCCGTTGTTGCAGTGCACCATCGCGACGGTGTCGCCGATTGGCGTCGTCACGAGGTCGAGCTCGTGGTGCACCTGCGTCAGTGGGCGCTCGAGGACGACCATCGCGAAGATGCTCGTGCCGGCGCTGACGTTGCCGGTCCGTGGCGCGACGGCGTTGGTCGCGACCATGCCGGTGCCGGCGTCGCCCTCGGGGGCGCAGAACGGGATGCCGGCGCGCAGGGCTCCGGATGCGTCCAGCAGCCCCGCGCCCTCCGGCGTCAGGGCGCCTGCCGGTGCCCCGGCCACCCGCACCTCGGGCAGCAGCTCGGCGACGTTCGCGACAGGTAGCCGGCCGGCGGCGAGGGTGTCGTAGCGCGTCAGCAGCGCCGAGTCGTAGTCGCGCGTCGCGGAGTCGATCGGGAACATCCCCGACGCGTCGCCGACGCCGAGCACCTTCTCGCCGGTCAGCTTCCAGTGGACGTACCCGGCGAGCGTCGTGACGAACCGGATGTCGGGCACGTGCGCCTCGCCGTCGCGCACGACCTGGTGGAGGTGCGCGATCGACCAGCGCAGCGGGATGTTCACCCCGAACGCGTCGGTGAGCTCCGCCGCGGCGGGGCCCGTGTTCGTGTTGCGCCACGTGCGGAAGGCAGCCAGCAGCTCGCCCGCCTCGTCGAACGCGAGGTAGCCGTGCATCATCGCCGAGACGCCGATGGACCCGAAGGTCTCGGGCGCGACGTCGTGACGCGCCTGCGCGTCGGCGACGAGGTCGGCGTACGCGGCCTGGAGGCCCGACCACACGTCGTCGAGCGAGTAGGTCCAGAGGCCGTCCTCGTACCGGTTCTCCCACGCGTGCGAGCCGACCGCCAGCACGGTCGCCGGGTCGTCGGCGTCGACGAGACAGGCCTTGATGCGCGTCGATCCGAGCTCGATGCCGAGCGCGGTGCGGCCGTCGCGGATCGCCTGGGCCGCAGCATCCGTCATCACGCGCCCTCCTCCTCGCGGCGCTCGTCGGTCGACTGCCCGTACACGTTCTGGTACCGGTCGTAGAGGCTGTCGATCGCCTCCTGCGGGATCGGGATGAGCGGCCCGGCCTCACGGGCGTAGTGCACGGTGCGGGCGACGTCCTCGACCATGACGGCGGCCTTCACGGCGTCCTTGGCCGAGACGCCGATCGTGAACGGCCCGTGGTTCTGCATCAGGACCGCCCGTGAGCGGTGGCCCGTCAGCGTCTCGACGATGCCGCGGCCGATCGAGTCGTCGCCGATGATCGCGAACGGCCCGACCGGGATCGGCCCGCCGAATTCGTCGGCCATCGCCGTGATGACGCACGGGATCTCCTCGCCGCGCGCGGCCCACGCGACGGCGAACGTGGAGTGCGTGTGCACCACTCCCCCGACCTCGGGCATGTTCCGGTACACGTAGGCGTGCGCCGCGGTGTCGCTCGACGGGCTGCGCTCGCTCCCGAGGCTCCCCGGGACGACGTTGCCGTCGAGGTCGCACAGGATCATGTTCTCGGGCGCGAGGTCGTCGTACGAGACGCCCGAGGGCTTGATGACGAAGAGGTCGGCGCCGGGAACGCGTCCGGAGACGTTGCCGCCGGTCCAGACGATCAGGTTGTACCGGACGAGCTCGGCGTGGAGCTTCGCGACATCGGCACGGACGGCGGCGATGGATGCCTCGACCTCCGGGCCGAACGTCGGTGCCGGCGTCGCCGGTTCAGGGCTGGTCACGGGGTCCTCCGTCGGGTCTCGTGTGGTGTCGGCGCACTCGGCCGCGATTGATGTTACCGGTAACATCCACGCTTGCCAACCTCGGCTCTCACTTGCTCGCCTGTCGCGAAGTGCCGGCGCGGGCGACACCTCGCGGCAGGTGAGCAGTCTTGGGCCCGGCAGGAGGTTCAGCGCGGAGGCGCGGTCGAGGCCCGCACGACGAGACGCGGCGGTGTGGGGACGGATGCTGCCTCCCCGAGGACCTCGGCGACGGCGCGACGCGCCTCGCCCCCGAGGTCGAGCCCCACCGTCGTGAGCGCAGGACGGTAGTACGCAGCATCCGGGTTGTCGTCGAAGCCGACGATGCTCACGTCCCCCGGCACGTCCACGCCCGCTTCGCGCAGGCCGGCGATGAGTCCCAGCGCCATCTGGTCGTTGGCCGCAGCGATCGCCGTCGGTCCGCCGGACGCACGAACGGCAGCGACGATCGCGGGTGCCAGCGCGGCGCCGGCGGCCGCCGTCCAGTCGCCGCTCCACCGCGCGCCGGGGTCGATCCCGGCAGCGGCGAGCACGCCGAGCATGCCCGTCTCGCGGGATCGTGCCTCGAGCCATTCGTCCGGGCCGGCCACGCGGCCGATGCGGCGATGCCCGAGGGCGAGGAGGTGCGAGATCGCGAGCGCAGCGCCGGCCTCCTGCTGCTCGGCGCCGGGGCCGGTGTGCAACGCCGCGATCGCGACGCCCGGGTGGGCCTCGACCAGCGCGGTGAGCGTCGCCGCGTGCGGGGCGAGGACGATGAGCCCATCGACGCCCTGGGCGAGCAGGCGGTCGGCCGCGTCGCGGACGGATGCCTCGGCCGAGGCGTCCGCGTATGCGGTCGCGATCCAGCGACCGGCGTCGCGCGCTGCCGTCTCGAGCGCCGCGATGCCGACCGCGGGGCCGTACAGGGTGGCGTCGGAGGCGATGACCCCGAGCGTGCGCGTGGTGCGGGTGCCGAGGGTGCGGGCGGCGTTGTTGACGCGGTAGCCGAGGTCGCCGATTGCCTGCAGGACGCGGTCGCGCGTCTCGGGGCGGATGTTGGGGTGATCGTTGATGACCCGCGACACCGTCTGCGTCGAGACGCCCGCGGCGCGCGCGACGTCGCGCACTCCGATGCGCCGGGAGCCTGCGCGGGCGGGCGTGGTGTCGTCCATGGCGCACACCCTATCCGCGACTCGGCGCCCCTCGTTGCGTCGGCGTGGCCGCATGTGATCCCTCACTTTTGCGCCACACGAGGCGCACAGGGGAGGTGGTAGCCGGCAGACGACCTCTCGCGTTACAGAACTGTTACCGCTAACATCTTGCCAGGGCACGGAATGTGAGGGCTAACATTCCATCGTCCGGCCGTACCGCAACGGCCCGACACCCACACCGAGCCGGCAGTGATGCCGGACCAGAACGAGGAGGTTTTGGAAATGCAGAAGAAGACGCTTCTCGCCGGGTTCGCGCTCCTGGGGGCTCTCGCCCTCACCGCGACCGGCTGCGCCGGCAGCGACGCCACCGGCGACGCAGGATCCGGCGACGACGACGGTGTCGTCACCGTCGGGTTCGCACAGACCGGGTCGGAGTCGGGCTGGCGCTCGGCGAACACCGAGTCGATGAAGGAGGCGTTCTCGGCCGAGAACGGCTTCGAGCTGATCTTCAACGCGGCCGACAACGACACCGCCGCCCAGATCGCCGCCGTGCGCGACTTCATCAACCAGGGCGTCGATGCGATCGTGATCGCCCCCATCGTCGAGGACGGCTGGGACGACGTGCTGCAGGAAGCGGCGGATGCCGGCATCCCCGTGGTCCTCGAGGACCGCACCGTATCGGCGTCGGACGACCTCTACGCCAGCTGGGTGGGCCTGGACTTCAAGAAGGAAGGCGTGATGGCCGGCGAGTGGGCGGCCGAGACCTTCGGCGACACCCCCACCAAGATGGTGGTGCTCGAGGGGACGACCGGCTCCGCGCCCGCGAATGACCGCGCAGAAGGCTTCGACGGGGCGATCGAGGGCACGGCGATCGAGAAGATCGACTCCCAGACGGGCGACTTCACCCGTGACGGCGGCAAGACCGTGATGGAGGGCTTCCTGCAGAAGTACGGAGTCGACGGCATCGACCTGGTCTACGCACACAACGACGACATGGCCCTCGGTGCCATCGAGGCCATCGAGGCCGCGGGTGCCGAGCCGGGCGTCGACATCCAGATCGTGTCGATCGACGCGGTCAAGGACGGCATGCAGGCGCTCGTCGACGGCAAGATCAACTTCATCGTCGAGTGCAACCCGCTGCTGGGCGAGCTCGCCGCGGGTCTCGTCACCGACGTCCTCGCCGGCGAGGACGTCGAGAAGGAGGTCTACGTCGAGGACCAGACGTTCACCCAGGAGCAGGCGGCCGAGGTCATCGACAGCCGTCCGTACTGATCGTCACGCAACCGATCCTGTATCAAGGTAGGTCGAAGCACTCCGCCGGGACACCGTCGAGGTCTCCCGGCGGATGTGCCGACGCTGAAGCCCCGAAAGGCAGCTGAGCCACCATGTCCGCGGACACCGCAGTCCCGCCGGTCGTCGAGTTGACCGGGATCACGATCCGATTCCCCGGAGTGCTCGCACTCGACCGCGTCGATTTCACGCTCCGCCCCGGCGAGGTCCATTCGCTGATGGGCGAGAACGGCGCCGGCAAGTCGACCCTCATCAAGGCGCTCACCGGGGTGTACCCGATCGACGCCGGCCAGATCGTCGTGAGCGGGCGGGCGCGGCGCTTCGCCGGCACGGCCGACGCGCAGGCCGCCGGTATCTCGACCGTGTACCAGGAGGTCAACCTCTGCGGGAACCTGTCGGTCGGAGAGAACGTCATGCTCGGCCATGAGCCCCGCACCGCGACGGGGATCGACTGGAAAGCCGTGCACCGTCTGGCCGCCGCGCACCTGCAGAGTCTCGGGCTCGCCATCGACACCAGGTCGATGCTGTCGAGCCATTCGATCGCCATCCAGCAGCTCATCGCCATCGGGCGGGCGATGGTGCTCGACGCGAAGGTGCTGATCCTCGACGAACCCACGTCGAGCCTCGATCGCAGTGAGGTCGAGCAGCTCTTCGGCGTCGTCCGCGACCTGCGCGACAAGGGTGTCGCCATCCTCTTCGTGAGCCACTTCCTCGACCAGATCTACGAGATATCCGACCGCATCACGGTGCTCCGCAACGGCAGGCTCGTCGGCGAGTACCTGGTGAGCGAACTCCCCCGCGGCGAGCTCGTCACCAAGATGATCGGCCGCGAGCTCGATGAGCTCACAGCCCTCGCCTCGGTCGCCGACCGCGCCGTCGACCGCACCGGCGTGCCGGTGCTGCGCGCGAGCGGGATCGGCAGACGCGGCATGCTCGCGCCCGTCGACCTCCAGGTCTACGACGGCGAGGTCGTCGGCGTCGCCGGGCTGCTCGGCTCGGGGCGCACCGAGCTGGTGCGTCTGCTGTACGGCGCCGACCGCGCGGAGACCGGCGACATCGAGGTGGCCGGCCGACCGGCCAAGCACTCATCCCCCCGGCGGGCGATCGAGAACAGGATCGCGTTCTCGTCCGAGAACCGCCGCGCGGAGGGCATCATCGCCGACCTGAGCGTGGCCGAGAACATCGTGCTCGGCATCCAGGCGCGCCGCGGCGCCATGCGCCGGATCGCCAGAGGGGAGGCCGACGCCATCGTGGCCGAATACATCGCGGCGCTCGGCGTCCGCCCCGCCGACCCGACGATGCTCGCCGGCAACCTGTCGGGCGGCAATCAGCAGAAGGTTCTGCTCGCCCGATGGCTGGCGACCGCTCCAGAGCTGATCGTGCTCGACGAGCCCACCCGCGGGATCGATGTCGGCGCGAAGGCCGACATCCAGCGCAAGGTCGCCGAACTCAGCGCCCAGGGCCTGTCGGTCATCTTCATCTCGTCCGAGCTGGAGGAGGTGCTGCGGATCGCGCAGCGGATCGTCGTGATGCGCGACCGCCGCAAGATCGGCGAGCTGGACTCGAGCGACGTCGATCTCGACGGTCTCATCGACTACATCGCCAACCAACCCGAGGAGAGTGCGGCATGAAGGCACTCATGAAGCACCGGCTGTTCTGGCCGGTCGTCGCCCTGCTCGCGCTGATCGCGATCAACACCATCGCCCGCCCGCAGTTCATCGTCGTGACCCTGCGCAACGGCGAGCTGTACGGGGCGCTCATCGACATCCTCCGCAACAGCGCACCGCTCATGCTCGTCGCCCTCGGCATGACGATCGTCATCGCCACCCGCGGCATCGATCTCTCGGTCGGAGCGATCATGGCCGTCTCGGGCGCCGTCGCGCTCACGATCATCGACGGCTCGCCCGATCCGGGCAATCTCGGCACGGTCACCGTCGCTCTGCTGGTCGCGCTCGCGGTGTCGCTCGTGCTCGGCGCATGGAACGGCTTCCTGGTCGCCGTCGTGGGGATCCAGCCGATCATCGCGACCCTCGTGCTCATGCTCGCCGGCCGCGGCGTGGCCCTGCTGATCACCGAGGGCTTCATCACGACGGTCAACAGCGAGCCGTACGAGTTCATCGCGACGGGCTACCTGATCGCACTGCCCTTCGCCCTTCTCATCTGGGTGGTCGCAGCCGTCGTGATCGCGCTGCTCGAGCGGCGCACGGCGCTGGGCATGCTGACCGAGGCCGTCGGGATCAACCCCGAGGCGAGCCGCCTCGCGGGAGTCCGAGCCCGCGGCATCGTGTTCGGCGCGTACGCCGCCAGCGGGCTGCTCGCCGGTATCGCCGGAGTCATCTACAGCTCCAACATCCGCGCCGCGGATGCGAACGCGGCCGGGCTGTTCATCGAGCTCTACGCGATCCTCGCCGTCGTCCTGGGCGGCACCTCCCTCATGGGAGGCAAGTTCACGATCGCCGGCACGGTCATCGGCGTGCTCACGATCCAGACCCTGGAGGCGACCATCCTGTTCCTCGGTGTTCCTTCGGCGCAGAGTCCCGTGTTCTTCGCGATCGTCGTCATCGTGGTCGTGCTCGTCCAGTCGCCGCGACTGCATCGCTGGGCCCGGAGCGCGCTCGGCTCGGCGCGCGCCCGCAACCGATCGGACGTCGACACGCGGACGGGGGTGGCATCGTGACCAAGAGCCTCGAAGCGACGGCCCTTCGCACGGCGCCCTCCTCCCGCTACGCGACGTTCATGAGGAGGCACGCGTCGCTGATGCCCACGTTCGCCGCCGTCGCGATCCTCATCGTGCTGCTCGTCGGCGCCCAGGCGCGGTTCCCCCGGTTCCTGAGCCCGGGCAACATCTCCGCGCTGCTCCTCGACAACGCCTACCTCGTCGTGCTCGCCGTGGGGCTGACGTTCGTCATCCTCACCGGAGGCATCGACTTGTCCGTCGGATCGGTCATGGCGTTCACCGGGATCCTGGGGGCGAGTCTGCTCTCGCAGGGCGTGCCGGCAGTCGTCGCCATCCCCGTGATGCTCGTCGCCGGCGCCGTGATCGGCCTTCTCGTCGGCATCCTCGTCCAATACTTCGACGTCCAGCCCTTCATCGCCTCTCTCGCCGGCCTCTTCCTCGCCCGGGGGCTGGCGTTCGTCGTGAGCCTGTCTTCGATCAGGGTGGAGGACCCGGTGGTGCTGTGGCTCCAGCGCACGCGCTTCAGCCTCGCGGGCTGGTACATCACACCCACGGGCATCATCGCGCTCCTGGTGGTCGCGATCGCGTTCGTCGTGCTCCTGTGGTCCCGGTTCGGTCGCACGGTGTACGCGATCGGCGGCAACGAGCAGTCGGCCCGACTGATGGGGCTCAGCGTCGCGCGCACCAAGATCGCGGTCTACGTCATCAGCGGTCTGTGCGGCGGGCTGGCGGGGCTGCTGCTCACCGCGTACTCCGGGGCCGGCTACCCGCGCAACGGGATCGGCACCGAACTCGACGCGATCGCGGCGGTCGTCATCGGCGGCACGCTGCTGACGGGCGGCACCGGCTACGTGCTGGGCTCGCTCATCGGCGTGCTGGTCTACGGGACGATCAAGAAGCTGATCTCCTTCATGGGCGCCGAACAGGCCTGGACGCAGATCATCATCGGAGCGCTGCTCCTCCTGTTCATCGTCGTGCAGCGGGTGATCGTCGCACGGTCGCAGCGTCGCAGATAGGAAGGCGACACCACGCCTGCACGCAGCGGCCGCACCTCACTCCGCCGGGATAATGGCCTGATGGACGAGGCGCGGCCGCTGCTGCAGCTCTCCGGGGCGACGGTGCGCTTCGGGGCTGATGCCGCGATCGACGGCGTGGACTTCCGCCTGTTCCCCGGCGAGGTCCACTCGCTCATGGGCGAGAACGGGGCGGGCAAGTCGACCCTGATCAAGGCGATCACCGGCGCGCTTCCCCTGGACGCGGGGGTTCTCACCCTCGCCGGTCACGTCGTCCGCTTCGCTTCACCGCACGATGCCCAGGCTGCGGGGATCAGCACGGTGTACCAGGAGATCGACCTCCTGCCGAACGTCTCCGTCGCCGAGAACATCGCGCTGGGCCGCGAACCGCGCCGCGCCGGCATGATCGACTGGCGCCGCATGCGGCGCGAAGCCCGTGACGTGCTCAGCGACCTCGGGCTCGACATCGACCCCGGGTCGCGGCTGGGGACGCATTCGCTCGCGGTGCAGCAGCTGGTGGCGATCGCCCGCGCGATCTCGACCGACGTGCGCGTCCTCGTGCTCGACGAGCCCACGTCGAGTCTCGACCTCGACGAGGTCGCCGAGCTCTTCCGCGTCATCCGGGATCTGAAGCAGCGCGGCGTCGCGATCCTGTTCGTGTCGCACTTCCTCGACCAGGTCTACGAGATCTGCGACCGCGTGACCGTGCTGCGCGACGGCAGGTTCATCGGCGAGTACCTCACACGCGAGCTGCTGCGCATCGACCTGGTGCAGGCCATGCTCGGCCGCACGGCGACGGCCCTCACCACCGCACCGCGGACCGAGGACGCATCCGGGGCGCAGCGCCCGGCGCTCACCGCGCGAGGGATCACCGCCGGCGCCGGCATCCGTGACGCGGATCTCGACCTCCACGAGAGCGAGGTGCTCGGCGTCGCCGGGCTGCTCGGCTCCGGACGCACCGAACTCGCCCGCGCGCTCACCGGGATCGATCGTGTCGACAGCGGCGTGATCCGCATCGAGGGCTCCGGTGCGAGCCCGTCCGGTCCTCGGTCGGCGATCTCGCTGGGGGTGGTGTACTCGTCCGAGAACCGCCGCACCGAGGGCATCATCAGCGACCTGAGCGTGCTGGAGAACATCACGCTCGCGCTCCAGGCAGACAGGGGCATGCTGCGCCGCATCCCGCCCGCGCGACAGCGCGAGCTCGCCGCGAGCTGGGTCGAGGCGCTCGACATCCGTCCTCCCGATCTCGATCGCCCGGCCGGCACCCTCTCGGGCGGCAATCAGCAGAAGGTGCTGCTCGCGCGGCTGCTCGCCCTGTCGCCGCGGGTGCTGGTGCTCGATGAGCCGACCCGCGGAATCGACGTCGGCGCCAAGGTCGAGATCCAGAACCTCGTGGGCGAGATGGCCGCGAACGGCCTGTCGGTGATGTTCATCTCGGCGGAGCTCGAGGAGGTGCTCCGCGTGGGGCATCGCGTGGCGATCCTGCGGGACGGCCGGATCGTCGACACGCTCCCCTCGGAGTCCCTCACCGTCGACTCGCTCCTCGCCCTCGTCGCCCGACCGGAAGACCTCGATGAGTGACCCTCGAGTGACGGCCGACGACGGATCGACGCGGGCCGCGAACATCTTCGACGTCGCCCGCCTCGCGGGGGTCTCGCACCAGACGGTCTCGCGCGTCATCAACGATCTCCCGAACGTGCGTCCCGCGACGCGCGCCCGCGTGGAGCAGGCGATCGCGCAACTGCGGTACAGCCCCTCCCCCGCCGCTCGCGCCCTCGTCACGCGGCGCACCCGCACCATCGGCCTGGTCACACCGGGTGTGCCCGACTACGGCCCGACGTCGATTGCGACGCACTTCAACATCGCGGCGCGCGCGGCGCGCTACAGCGTCGACACCGTCAGCGCCGTCGACCCGGATCCCGCGGCGATCAAGGGGGTGGTCGAAGGTCTGCTGCGTCAGCGGGTGGATGCGGTCGTCCTGATCGTCGTCGACATCGGCGTGCTGGAAGTGGTGCGCGGGCTGGACCTCAGCATCCCGCTCGTCGCCGCGACCTCGGCGGCGAGACGGGGTCCGCACATCGTGTCCATCGACCAGTACCGCGGCGCCCGGTCTGCGGTGCGCCACCTCGCCGAACTCGGTCACACGCGCATCCTGCACCTCGCGGGCCCGACGCGCGCTCCCGATGCGCTCGAGCGCATCCGGGGGTGGCGGGACGAGCTCGCCGAGCGCCGGCTCGAGATCCTCGACCCGCATCACGGCGACTGGTCGGCGGCGAGCGGCCACCGGGTGGGACTGGAGCTCGACATCGAGCCCGGCAGCGCGGTGTTCGCCGGGAACGACCACATGTCGATCGGCCTGATGTCCGCGCTGCGAGAGCGGGGCCTGCGGGTTCCGGAGGACGTCAGCGTCGTCGGCTTCGACGACGTGCCCGAGGCAGGATTCCTCTACCCGCCGCTGACGACGGTGCGCCAGGACTTCGGCACCCTGGGCGAGCTCATCATGCAGAAGGTGCTGATCGCGGTCGAGGAACCCGACAGCGTCACCGAGGACACGCCGCTGCCGACGCACCTGATCGTCCGCGCGTCGACGAGCTCGCCGGGAGCCTGATCCGGTCGCCCCTCCGCCTCGGCGGAGGTGGCAGGCTGGAGTCATGCGCATCGCCCTCACCGGTTCGTCCGGAAAGCTCGGCACCGTCGTCGCCCGCGAGCTGCGCGCGGCCGGCTACGACGTCATCGGCATCGACGTCGTCGGCACCCGCGGCCCCGACTTCGTGCAGGTCGACCTCACCGACTACGGCCAGGTCGTCGACGCCCTCTCGGCCGTGAAC
Source organism: Microbacterium sp. NPDC056569 (assembly GCF_042793475.1). Lineage (NCBI taxonomy): Bacteria > Bacillati > Actinomycetota > Actinomycetes > Micrococcales > Microbacteriaceae > Microbacterium > Microbacterium sp. NPDC056569. The sequence continues at coordinate 69,671 of NZ_JBHTUV010000008.1, forward strand.
GACCGCCACGACGGATTCGACGCCGTCGTGCATCTCGGCGCCATCCCGGCCCCCGGCATCCGCTCCGACGTCGCGACGTTCCACAACAACATGAACGCGACGTTCAACGTGTTCTGGGCGGCCGTGCGGCTCGGCATCCGTCGCATCGTCTACGCGTCGAGCGAGACGGTGCTGGGGCTGCCGTTCGACGCGCCGCCGCCGTACATCCCGGTCGACGAGGAGTACCCGCCGCGCCCGGAGTCCGTGTACTCGCTCGTGAAGACGCTCGAGGAGCGCATGGCCGTCGAGCTGGTGCGCTGGCACCCCGACCTGTCGATCACCGGCCTGCGGTTCTCGAACGTGATGGTTCCCGAGGACTACGAGGCGTTCCCCTCGTACGACGACGATGCGCGCAAGCGCAAGTGGAACCTCTGGGGCTACATCGACGCGCGCGACGGCGCGCAGGCGGTGCAGCGCGCGCTCGAGGTCGCTCCCGCGGGCTTCGAGACCTACATCATCGCCGCCGCCGACACCGTGATGTCGCGCCCCAACGCCGAGCTCGTCGCGGAGGTCTTCCCCGGCGTCGAGACCCGCGAGTTCGGGGACCACGACACGCTCCTCTCGATCGACAAGGCCCGTCGCCTGCTGGGGTACGACCCGCAGCACTCATGGCGGGACCACGTCTCGGGCTCATGACCGACGACCCGCGTCTCGCCGCCGCCCGTTACCGGGCGGCGCACCGCGGCGAGGCTGAGGACGAGACGGATGCTGCGCCCCCAGGCTCGAAGGCCGCGCAGGCGTATTCGGCGGCCGATCGCGCGGCGGTCGTCGAGACGGCGATCCAGCAGGCGATCCGCCGCGGCGAGTTCGACGACCTGCCCGGTGCGGGCAAGCCGATCCCCGGACTGGGCGAGACCCACGACCCGGACTGGTGGATCCGCCGCAAGATCGAGACCGAGCAGCTCACCGGCCTCGGGCCACCCGCGCTGATGCTCCGGGTCGAGAGCGCCGAGCTCGAGGCGAAGCTCGACGACCTCTCGCGTGAGGCGGAGGTGCGCGAGGCCCTCGAGGACTTCAACCGCCGCGTGATCGAGGCCCGGCGGCAGCTCCTGGGCGGACCGCCCGTCGTGACGCCCACGCGCGACGTCGAGGCCGAGGTGGCGGGGTGGAATGAGCGGCGCGACGCGCGCACAGCCGCGCTCGGGGACGGTTCCGATGAGACGGCTCAGCCGCGTCGCCCGTGGTGGCGGCGAGGCTGAGGGCCCGGTCATTTGCGCACCCTGACCCGCAGTCGCGCGCGTCGTCACCGTTGACGCAACGGGTTTCGGAGATTTCGAAGCCGCAGGCTACCGACGTGGGATCGTCGATCCCCGGATGACGAGCCGGACCGGCAGGTGGTGCGTCCCTTCGCCGATGTCGACGCCGTCGATGGCGTCGAACACGCGCTGCGCGGCCTGGCGGCCGAGCTGCTGCAGGTTCGCGTCGATGCTCGTCAGCTGGGGGCGCGAGTTCGTCGACAGCACCTCCCAGTTGTCGTAGCCGATCACGGCGAGATCCTCCGGAACGCTCCGCCCGAGGTCGCGGGCAGTGTCGAGCACCCCGCGCGCGATCTGGTCCGAGCCGCAGAAGATGGCGTCCACCTCGGGGTGCCGCTGCAGCAGGAGGGCCGCAGCATCCCGCCCCCAATGCTCGGTCCACTCGGCGAACATCGGCTCGCCGACGAGCTCGAGGCCTGCGGCCTCCAGTGCCGCCCGGGCCCCGGCGATGCGATCCTGCGCGGCGGCGTAGGACGGATCGCCCGTGATGTGGGCGATGCGGGTGCGCCCGCACGAGATGAGGTGCTCGACCGCCATCCGCCCCCCGGTGTAGTTGTCGGGGGTGAGTGAGAGGTCGCGCGGGTCGTCGGACGGCGCGTAGGCGTAGACGACCGGGACCGGGATCTCCTGTCCGAGCGACGGGCGCGGGTCGGTCTGCCGGCCGACGACGATGATGCCGTCCACCCGACGACTGAGCAGCGCGCGGAGGTGATGCTGCTCGCGGATCGCGTCGCCGCGCGCATCGCACAGGAACACGCTGACCTGCCCTGCGCCGAACGCATCCTCGGCGCCCATGAGGATCGGGATCATGAAGCGGCCCTCGAGGTCGCTCGTGAGGAGTCCGACTGTACCGGTGCGCCCGGCGAGCAGGCCCTTCGCCATCGCGTTCGGCGTGAACGCCAGCTCGTCCGCGGCACGCAGCACCCGCTGCCGGGTGGCGACGGCGACGTCGTCGCGATTGTTGAGGGCTTTCGAAGCCGTCGCTATCGACACTCCCGCCCGGCGAGCCACATCGCTCAGGGTCGCGGCCTTGGAGCCGGTCTCGTTCGCTGCCACGGGCACCTCCTTCGGTGCTGAAACGTTATCGAAGAACCTCCTTGACGTCATGATAATCACCGCGATAACTTGCTCGAAATGGCTTTCGCTTGTTTCGAGAGCCCCTGCACCACACCGCAGCGGTGCCGACCCGATCGGCGTCATCCGCTCGAAGAAGAGCCAGAGGAGACAGTTGCATGTTCACCACCCGACGTCGTGCCGCGCTGCGAGCGGCAACGGCCCTCGTCACGGCGGGCGCGCTCATCGGCGGCCTCGCCGCCTGCGCCGGCAGCGACACGCCCACCCCGGCCGAGTCGATCCCCGCTGAGGGCGTCGACGACGGCTCGACGCTCACCCTGTGGACCCGCGCCCCGATGGAGGCGCAGGCGAACCTCCTGGTCGACGCCTACAACGAGAGCCACGAGAACCAGGTCGAGCTCACGGTCGTCCCCAACGACGACTACGTCGCCAAGGTCGGCGCCGCCGCCGGCTCGGGGGGCCTGCCCGACCTCTTCGCCGCCGACATCGTCTACGTGCCCAACTGGGTGCAGCAGGGCCTGTTCGCCGACATGACCGAGCAGATCGACGGCCTCTCGTTCAAGGATTCGATCAACCAGGGGCACCTGTCGGCGGGCACCTACGAGGGCGCCGAGCACGTGCTGCCGTTCGTCCTCGACCTGTCGATGCTCATGTGGAACAAGGAGCTCTTCGAGGAGGCCGGCCTCGATCCCGAGAAGGCCCCCGAGACGCTCGCCGAGTTCGCCGACGCCGCGAAGGCGATCCAGGACCTCGGCAAGGACGGCGTGTCAGGCACCTCGGCCGGCCTGAACTGCGGCGGATGCCTCGTCTTCACGTGGTTCCCGACGATCTGGGCCTCGGGCGATGAGGTCATGAACGAGGACGGCACCGAGTCGCTGCTCAACAGCGACGCCGCGCAGGAGGTCTACTCCACCTGGAAGGATCTCTACGACGCAGGTGCCGTGGCACCGGGTTCCGCCGACGAGACCGGACCGACCTGGGTCGCGGGCTTCCAGGAGGGCAAGGTCGGGATCATGCCGTACCCGGCGACGCTCCTGTCGGGCCTCGAGTTCGACGCCGGCGTGGCCGGGCTCCCGGGCATCGACGGCGGTGCCTCGACGTTCGTCGGCGGTGACGGCATCGGCATCTCGAAGGACTCGAAGCTGTCGCCCCAGGCATGGAACTTCCTCGCGTGGATGATGTCGGAGGAGGCCCAGGTGCAGGTCCTCGCCAAGGAGGGCAACGCGGTTTCGCGCTCCGACCTCGCCGACAACGAGTACGCCGCCGAGGACCCGCGCCTCGTGACGATCAACGAGGTGGCCGGCCAGGGCGACACCCCCGTCGCGCTGCAGTTCCAGCAGGCCTTCAACGCTCCCGGCAGCCCGTGGCTGACGCTGGTGCGCAACGCGGTGCTCGAAGGCACCGACACCGTCGACGCCGACAACGACGAGATCACGGCTGTCCTCAGCCAGTGATCCCCGCGGGCGGTGCGCGTCGCCCGGCGATGCGCACCGCCCTTCCTTTTCCCTCCCGTCCCGCATTCCCCACCCGAAGGAGCGACGTGGCCTTCTCCACCGTTGCGCGCCGAGCGAGAGCACCGCGCACGAACCGCCCGAGCCGGTCGGCCCTCGGCGGCCCTCTCCAGGGCTGGCTCTACGCCCTGCCGACCGCGCTGTTCGTGGTCGCCCTGTTCCTCATCCCGCTGCTGCTCGTGCTGCAGATGTCGGGCTCGGACTGGCCGCTGCTGCGCGGCAACCAGGGCTGGAACTTCCCGCAGAACTACACCGAGGCCGTCGACCTGCGGCTGTTCTGGGACTCCATCTGGTTCACACTGAAGTACACGGTCATCACGACCGTGCTCCTCATCGGCCTGGGACTCGGCCTCGCCCTGCTGGTCCAGGAGTCGACGGCGTGGAAGGGCTTCCTCCGCACGTCGTTCCTCATCCCCAGCGCACTGGGCCTGGCCTCGGCCTCCCTCCTCTTCTATGTGCTGTACTCCCCGTTCGCCGGCCCGTTCGCCGATCTCATGCAGGAGTGGGGCTTCACCTTCCTCGGGACGCCGGAGGGCGCGCTGTGGTCCACGGTGTTCCTCATCGTCTGGCGCTACGCAGGCTTCTACATGCTCCTCATGCTCGTCGGGCTCCAGGGCATCCCCGACGACGTGTTCGAGGCCGCCCGCATCGACGGGGCCTCCCGCTGGCAGACCTTCCGGCACATCACCGTGCCGCTGCTGCGCCCCACCTTCGCGCTGACGATCGTGCTGTGCGTGACCGGATCGCTGCTGGCATTCGACCAGTTCTACATCCTCACCAAGGGCGGACCCGACAACAGCACCATGACCATCGTGCAGCTCATCTACAACGTCGCCTTCCAGGGCCGCAACGACCTCGGCATCGCCGCCGCGCTGTCGGTCATCGTGCTGCTGGCGCTCATCGTCATCAACGTGATCCAGCTGCGGGCGTTCCGCAAGCCCGAGGAGGCGTGACATGGCCCTCACCGACACCACCTCGACCCGCGCGATCGTCGCGCCCGACCATCGGCCGACGCGACCTCGGCACGGCACCGGACGCCTGGTCCTCGGCATCCCTTATGCGGTCTTCACCGGCGCTCTCGCGATCATCTTCCTCTACCCGCTGGTGTGGACGACCGTCTCGTCGTTCAGCCCGCAGGCCGGCTCCGCGCAGACGGACGGCTGGGGCTTCGGCAACTACGTCTCGCTCGCGAACTTCCAGGCCGGCATCTGGGTCTACCTCGGCAACTCGCTCTTCGTGTCGCTCGTGACCGTCGTGCTGACGCTCATCACGTCGTTCCTCGGCGGCTACGCGTTCGCGCGGTTCTCGTTCCCGGGCAAGAACCTGCTGTTCCTGCTCGTGCTCGCGATCCTGATGGTGCCGTACGCGACGCTGCTCATCCCGCTGTACGTGATCCTCAACGCGATCGGCCTCAACAACTCGCTGTTCGGCGTCGCGCTCGTGCTCACGATGTTCCAGCTGCCGTTCTCGATGTTCATGATGCGCATCTCGTTCGAGTCGATCCCGCGTGAGATGGACGAAGCGGCGCTGGTCGACGGCTGCAACAGCTTCTCGGCGCTCTGGCGCGTGCTGCTGCCGGCAGTGAAGCCCGGCCTCATCACGGTGGGCCTGTTCGCCTTCCTCACGGCGTGGAACGACTTCATCGCACCGCTCATCCTCATCAACGACACGAACCGGATGACGCTGCCCCTGGCCGTCGCGAACCTCCGCGGTCAGGTCATGGGGGTCGTCGACTACGGCGCGACGGAAGCAGGCGTCGTCGTGCTCGCACTGCCGTGCGTGGTGCTCTTCCTGGTGCTTCAGCGCCACTACGTCCGCGGATTCATGTCGGGAGCCTTCAAGGGATGACCATGCAGATCACCACCACCGCACCTCAGGCCCCCGTCGCGCCCTCGCGCGGCCGCCTGCGCCCGCTGGGCCAGGACGAGGTCCGCATCACCGGCGGATTCTGGGGCGACCGCCAGGCCGTCAACGCCGCGGACACGTTCGCGCACATCGGCGCGCGCCTCGAGTCCGAGGGCTGGCTCCCGAACTTCGACCTCGCCGTCTCGGGCGGACTGCCCGAGGGGCGCCGGGGCCGGGAGTTCTCGGACTCCGAGATCTACAAGTACCTCGAGGGCCTCGCCTGGGAGATCGGTCGCACCGGCTCCCCCGCCCTCGAGGCACGGTTCCGCGAGGTCGTGTCGAGGGTCGTCGCCGCCCAGGAGCCGGACGGCTACCTCAACACGAAGTTCGGGCGTCCGGGTCAGGGCGAGCGCTGGTCGGACCTCGAGTGGGGACACGAGCTGTACTGCCTCGGCCACCTGTTCCAGGCAGCGGTGGCGCGGGCGCGCACGCGCCCCGACGCCGACGACGGGCTGCTCGAGGTGGCCCGGCGCGCCGCCGACATGGTGTGCCGCGAGTTCGGCGCCGACGGGCGCGACGCCATCTGCGGCCACGCGGTCGTCGAGGTCGGCCTCGCCGAGCTCGCCCGGGTCACCGGCGACGACCGCTACCTGGAGCAGGCGCGCCTGTTCGTCGAGCGGCACGGCCACGGCACCCTCCGCGACATCGAGTGGGGCCGCAAGTACTACCAGGACGACGTCCCCGTCCGCGACGCCGAGGCGCTGCGCGGGCATGCGGTGCGGGCGAACTACCTGTCGGCAGGCGCCGCCGACGTCGCGGTCGACACGGGCGACGACGAGCTCCTCGAGGCGCTGCGCCGCCAGTGGGACCGTACCGTCGCCCGCCGCACCTACATCACGGGCGGCCAGGGCTCGCACCACCAGGACGAGGCGTTCGGCGAGGACTGGGAGCTGCCTGCCGACCGCGCCTACTCCGAGACGTGCGCGAGCGTCGGCTCGATCATGTTCTCCTGGCGGCTGCTCCTCGCGGGGGGCGACCCCCGCCACGCCGACCTCATCGAGCGCACCCTCTACAACGTGGTGGCGACCTCGCCCGCGCCCGACGGACGCTCGTTCTTCTACGCGAACACGCTGCACCAGCGCGTGCCGGGCGTCCCCGCCGACGCCGACACGACCTCGCCGCGCGCCTCGTCGTCGCTGCGCGCACCGTGGTTCGAGGTGTCGTGCTGCCCGCCGAACGTCGCGCGCACGCTCGCGAGCCTCGACGCCTACGTCGCGACCGCCGACGACGAGGGCGTGCAGCTGCAGCAGTACGCGCCGGCGTCCGTGCGGACGACGCTGCCCGACGGCCGGGTGGTCGCATTCGACGTCGAGACCGACTACCCGGCGTCGGGTCGCATCCGCGTGATCTCGACAACGGATGCTGCCGCCGACGCCGCATGGACCCTCACGCTCCGCGTGCCCGCGTGGGCCGACGGCGCCCGTCTGCGGGTCATCCGCGCTGAGGGCGGCGCCGCCGGGGAGTGGGATGCCGCTCCCGGCGCGGTCGAGGTGCGACGCGCATTCCGTCCGGGCGATGTGGTGGAGCTCGATCTGCCCATGGCTCCCCGGCTGACGGCGCCCGACGAGCGCATCGACGCGGTGCGCGGATGCCTCGTCGTCGAGCGCGGGCCGGAGGTGTTCGCCCTCGAGTCGGTGGACCTCGGCGACGCCGGCGTCGACGACGTCGCGCAGGTCGCACTCGCGCCCGGCGCCGTGCCGGTCGAGCGCGACGGCCGCGTGTGGGTCGAGGTCGTTCCGCACGGGGTGAGCGAGGCCGGCTGGCCCTACGGCGAGCCCGGCGACGAACCGCGGGGCGCAGCATCCGTATCCGTTCCTCTCGTGCCGTATCACGAGTGGGCCGAGCGCGGACCCTCGACGATGCGCGTGTGGATCCCGGCGGCCGGCTGAGCGTGCGGCCGCCGTCAGAGCGGCGCGCTCGCCAGCTCTGCGACCCGCGGGAGATCGTCGAGTCCGGTCGTGGCGTGCACCGCGAACCGCAGCCGATCCTCGCCGTGCACCGTGACGGCCACGCCGTGCTCGGCAAGCCGGCTGCGGCGCGCGGGGGCGGTGCCGTCCGCCCACCGCGCCACCACGATGCCGGCGCGGTCGGCCGGCCGCCGGGGAGAGACGACGTCGACGCCCACGGCGTCGAGCTCGGAGATCAGCGTCTCGACGCGCTCGGAGATGCGCCGCTCGACCGCGGCGACCCCGACCGTGCCGACCAGCTCGAGCGCGCGCGCGAGCATGCGGGCGGCCGCAGGAGATCCGTTCGTGAGGCCGAGGTGCTGGGCACCGGGAAGCACGGGATGCCGCCGGCCGTCGTATCCGCCCGGCCGTTCGACGCCGGTCCACCCGCTCAGGCCCGGCATCATCGCCGCGAGCGCACGGGGAGTCGCCGCGACGAAGCCGGTGCCCCAGCCTGCGCGGAGCCACTTCTGGCCGCCCGCGATCACGATGTCGGCGTGCGCGAACGGGAGGTCGATGGCGCCGGCTGCCTGGATCGCGTCCACGATCAGGAGGCGGTCGCCGATGACCTCCCGGATGCCCGCCAGGTCGGCGCGCCATCCGGTGCGGAAGTCCACGGCGCTGACCGCCACCGCCGTGGTCGTGGGCGCGAGCGCCGCGGCGACGCGCTCCGGAGTGACCGGCGACGTCAGGCGGTCACCCGGCAGGTCGCGCACGCGCAGGATCCCGAGCTCCTCGGCGCGCCACCACGGGTAAAGGTTGGCGGGGAACTCGCCCCTCGACACCAGCACCTCGGCACCGCGCAGCGCGAAGGCGACGTGGAACAGCCCGAGCGATGTGCTCGGCACCAGGGCGACGTCGGCCGCGGGCATGGAGAGGAGCCGCGTGACCTGTTCACGGGCGGCGACGTCTTCGGCCGCCTCGTCCACGTCCCCCGTGGCCGCGGCGCTCCAGAAGTCCGACGCGGCCTCGCACACGCTGCGTGAGGGCGGGCCGAAGCGCGCGAAGTCCAGGTGGCCCGGCGTGGGCTCGAACGCCGCGAGGTAGCGCTCCATCGGGACTGCGCCCGCCGCGTGTTTCGCGGGTGTAAACATCGGACCTCCAGAATGACGATTCGGTCACAGCCGCTGCAAGGTGGGTGCGCGACGGGGTAGAAAACTTTAGGTATTAGGTGCAGTTGTACATTGCACCGTCATGTTGTTTCATTGTTGAGTCACTCGACGCAACGGAGCAAGAGGAAGGAATGGTCGACCAGATGACCGCCAAGATGAGAGCCGCCGGACTACTCGCCGCCGGCATGACTGCAGCCCTGCTGCTGGCCGGGTGCTCGGGAGGAACCTCGTCCTCCGCGCCCACCGAGGCCGCGTCCGGCGAGCCGCAGAAGGGCGGCACCGTGCACATGCTGCAGAACGCCGACTTCTCGTACCTCGACCCGGCCCGCGGCTGGGACGGCGGGGTCAATGCGTTCTACCGCCTGCTCTACCGCGGCCTCACGATGCAGGCCGCCGGAGACGCGGACGACCCGAACGCGATCGTGCCGGACCTGGCCGAATCGCTGGGCACGGCATCCGACGACGGACTGACGTGGACCTACACGCTCAAGGACGATCTCGCGTTCGACAACGGCGACCCGATCACCTCGGCGGAGGTCAAGTTCGGCATCTCACGCGCGTGGGACCCGCAGATCGGCATCGGCTCCCCCTACCTGAAGAACGTCATCGACGCTCCCGCCGACTACGAGGGCCCCTACGTCTCCGGCGAGATCCCCACGATCGAGACGCCGGACGAGAAGACGATCGTCTTCCACCTCAAGGCGCCCTTCCCCGAGTTCGACAACGTGCTCGCGCAGTCGAACGCCGTGCCGTTCCCCGTCGGCACCGGCGGCGGCGACGAGTTCATCAACGACGTGATCGCCTCGGGCCCCTACACGCTCGACAGCTACACGCCGGGAAGCACCATCAAGCTCGTGCGCAACGAGCACTGGAGCGCCGACACCGACGACGTCCGCAAGGCCTATCCCGACGCGTGGCAGTTCGACATGGGCATCGACGCCGCGACGATCGAGGAGCGCATGATCGCCGGCCAGGGCGACGATGTCAACGCGATCGCGGGCAAGATCAGCGGCGCCGCGCTGCCGCGCATCCAGACGCCCGAGCTGCAGGAGCGGGCGATCAAGGCGCCGGCCTTCTGCACGACCTACATGTCGATGAACACGACCAAGGAGCCGTTCGACGACGTGCGTGTGCGCCAGGCCGTCAACTGGGCCCTGGACCGCACCACGGTGCAGAACGCGTCGGGCGGCAACCAGCTGGCGGACGTCGCGACGACGATCATCCCACCGGCGGTCAACGGCCACCGCGACTTCGACCTGTACCCCGCCACCGACGAGGGCGGCAACGCCGAAGAGGCGCAGGCGCTGCTCGCGGAGGCGGGCCTGGCAGACGGCTTCGAGTTCACGCTCGACATCCGGTCGCAGCCGGCGATGCAGGCACAGGCCGAGGCGGTCCAGGAGTCGCTCGAGAAGGTCGGCATCACCGTCAACCTCAATGTGATCGACACCGCGATCTACTACGAGACCATCGCGACGCCGGCGAAGCAGAACGACGCCGCCATCACCGGCTGGTGCCCTGACTGGGCTTCGAGCGCGAGCACGTTCATCCCGCCGCTGTTCGACGGCGCCATGATCACCGAGAAGGGCAACCAGAACCTGGCGCAGCTGAACGACCCGGCCGTGAACGAGCGCATCGCCGAGGTGCGCGCCATCACCGACGTCGACGAGGCGAACGCCGCGTGGGGCGACCTCGACGAGCAGATCATGGAGCTCGCTCCGATCGCGCCGCTCGTGTTCGAGAACGGCATCTTCCTGCCGGGCACGAACATCGCGGGCTACTACCCCAGCACCAACATGACCGATCTCACGATCATCGGTCTGAAGGACCCCTCGAAGGGCTGAGCATGACCATCCCCTCGACCGTCATCGAGGTCGAGGCCACGCCGGGCGGCGACCCAGTGCTCGAAGAGTCACTGGAGTCCCGCCCGGCCTCTGGCCGGAAGCTTCTGCGCGGATTCCTCACCGATGTGCCGGCGATGCTCTCGCTCGGCTACATCGTCCTGATCCTGCTCATGGCGATCTTCGCGCCGCTCATCGTGCTGGTGAGCGGCTGGGGACCCTACGAGTTCGACCAGACCGCGATCGACCCGAACATGGGCGCCATCCCCCTCGGCCCGTTCGGCGGCATCAGCGCCGAGCACTGGTTCGGCGTCGAGCCCGGCAGCGGCCGCGACATCTTCGCCCGCATCGCCTACGGGGCACGCGTGTCGATGACGGTCGCTCTGTCGGCCACGTTCCTCACCACGATCCTCGGAGTGGTGTTCGGACTTCTCGCCGGCTACTTCGGCGGCTGGATCGACACCGCGATCTCCCGCGTCATGGAGTTCCTCATGGCGTTCCCCGCCCTGATCTTCATGATCGCGATCCTCTCGGCGCTGCCGTCCGACAACCGCATCGTCCTGCTCGTCGTCGTGATCTCGCTGTTCGGGTGGCCGTACCTGGCGCGCATCGTGCGGTCGCAGACGCTCTCCCTCAAGGAGCGCGAGTTCGTGGAGTCCGCGCGGGCCTCGGGCGCCTCGGGCGCGCACATCATCTTCCGCGAGATCCTCCCGAACCTCATGTCGACGATCGTCGTCATGGCGACCCTCGCGGTGCCCGGCTACATCGGCACCGAGGCCGGGCTGTCGTTCCTCGGCGTCGGCGTGGTGCCGCCGACCCCCAGCTGGGGTCAGATGATCGCGGCGGCCGCCCCCTGGTACGCCGTGGATCCGATGTACTTCCTCATCCCCGGCACCTTCCTCTTCCTGCTCGTGCTGTCGTTCACGACGCTGGGCGACCGCATCCGCGCCCTCATCGGCAGTTCGGAGGTGCGCGCATGATCCGCTTCGTCGGCTCCCGCGTCCTGGGCATGCTCGTCGTGCTCTTCCTGGTGACCCTGTTCACCTACGTCATCTTCTTCGTGCTGTCGCCGGATCCCGCGGTGCAGATCTGCGGCAAGAACTGCACGCCGGAGCGCATCGAGCAGATCCGCGCCAACCTCGGCCTCGACCTGCCGTTCTGGCAGCAGTTCTGGGAGTACGTCTCGGGCCTGTTCACGGGCCGCGAGTACGTCGTCGCCGGCGCTGTGGTGAGCTGCCCCGCCCCGTGCCTCGGCTACTCGTTCCAGACCGGCCAGCTCGTGAGCGAGATGATCGTGCAGCGGCTGCCCATCTCGGCGACGATCGCGATCGGCGCCGCCATCCTGTGGCTCATCGGCGGGCTCGTCGGCGGCGTCCTCAGCGCCGTGCACGAGGGGAGGTTCACCGACAAGTTCTTCGCCGGGCTCACCCTCGGCGCGATGTCGATCCCGAACTACGTGCTCGCGCTCGTGCTGCAGTTCGTCCTGGTGGTCTGGCTCGGCTGGCTTCCCTTCCCGCAGGCGGTCCCGTTCGCCGAGGACCCCGGCCAGTGGTTCCTGAACTTCCTCATGCCGTGGATCGTGCTCGCGGTCGGCTACGCGGCGGTGTACACGCGGCTGACGCGCGCCAACGTCATCGAGACGCTCCAGGAGAACTTCGTCCGCACCGCGAACGCGAAGGGCCTGAGCTCGTCGCTGGTGTGGCGGCGTCACGCACTCCGCCCGGCGCTCACGCCCATCGTCACGATCTTCGGCATGGACATCGCGGGCCTCCTCGGCGGCGCGGTGATCACCGAGACGGTCTTCGGCCTCAACGGCGTCGGCAAGCTCACCGCCGACTCGATCTCGTCGAACGACCAGCCGGTGATCATGGCGGTGACGCTGCTGTCGGCGTTCTTCGTGATCGTCGGAAACCTCGTGGTCGACCTGCTGTACACGGCGATCGATCCGCGCGTGCGGACGGCGGCACGCGCATGACGGGAGAGAACGTGAACCACACGACCGGCGATCTGCTGCGCGTCGAGGATCTGAGCGTCGAGTTCCGCACCGCGGCCGGCGCGACGCGCGTCGTCGACTCCGTCGGCTTCGCGGTGCCGCGCGGCGGCGCCCTCGGCATCGTGGGCGAGTCCGGCTCGGGCAAGTCCATGACGAGCCTCGCGATCATGGGGCTCCTCCCCAAGGGCGGCACCGCGACCGGCTCCATCCGATTCGACGGGAAGGATCTGCTGGCGCAGCGCGAGAGCGCCATGCGCCGCATCCGCGGCGACCGCATCGCGATGATCTTCCAGGACCCGCTGTCGTCGCTGAACCCGTACTACACCGTCGGCGTCCAGATCGCCGAGGCGTACCGCTCGCACCGCTCCGGCGTCTCGGCGCGCGCGGCGAAGAAGGTCGCCATCGAGGCGATGGAGCGCGTCCACATCCACGACGCGGCACGTCGGGCGGACCACTACCCGCACCAGTTCTCGGGCGGCATGCGCCAGCGCATCATGATCGCGATGGCCTTGAGCATGGAGCCCGACCTCATCATCGCCGACGAGCCGACGACGGCGCTCGACGTCACGGTGCAGGCCCAGATCCTCGCACTGCTGGCCGAGATCCGCCGCGACACCGGTGCGGGGCTCATCCTCATCACCCACGATCTGGCCGTGGTGAGCGAGGTGGCCGACCGCATCGTGGTGATGCGCGGCGGACGCCTCGTCGAGGAGGGGTCGGTCGAGGACGTCTTCAGCGACCCCCAGCACGAGTACACGCGGCGGCTGCTCGACGCCGTGCCCCGCATCGACGACGAGATCGGCGAGCTCCGCACGACCGCGATCCCGGTCCTGCCCGGAGAGGAGAAGCGATGACGGATGCTGCGCCCCTGTGCCGAGCGACGGCGCTGGTGAAGGAGTTCACCAGCCACGGGCCGATGCTCAGCCGCCCCACGACCTTCCGCGCGGTCGACGACGTCTCGTTCGAGGTGTTCCGCGGCGAGACCCTCGCGCTCGTCGGGGAGTCCGGCTCGGGCAAGTCGACGACCGCCCGCCTCGTCGCCCGCCTGATGGAGCCCACCTCCGGAACCGTCGAGTTCGAGGGCCAGGACGTGACCGGTCTGAAGGGCCGGGCGCTGCACTCCTTCCGCAGCGACGTCCAGGTGATCTTCCAGGACCCGTACTCCTCGCTCAATCCCCGGCACACCGTCGAGGGGCTCGTGACGGCTCCGCTGCGCTACCAGAAGCGCAGGATCCCGGGTGGAGCGCGTGCGTTCACGCGCGCCCTGATGGAGCGGGTGGGCCTCAACCCCGACCATTCCGGCCGCTACCCGGCGCAGTTCTCGGGCGGGCAGGCGCAGCGCATCGGCATCGCCCGTGCGCTCGCGGTGAGCCCGAAGCTGGTCATCTGCGACGAGGCCGTGTCGGCGCTCGACGTCTCGGTCCAGGCGCAGGTCATCAACCTGCTGCGCTCGCTCCAGCGCGACGAGGGGTTCGGCTACCTGTTCATCGCGCACGACCTCGCCGTCGTGCGCCAGATCGCGACCCGCGTGGCGGTCATGAGCCGCGGCCGGATCGTCGAGCAGGGCGAGCGGGACCGCATCTTCACCGACCCGCAGGACGAGTACACGCGCACGCTCCTCGCGGCGGTGCCGCGCATCGATCCCGAGTGGGACGCGCGCCGACGCGAGGCGGAGCGACGCCGCACGGCGATGGCATCGGAGGCCTCATGACGACGACGTATCATCTGCCCGGCATCCGCGTCACCGAGACATACGTCGACGTGCCCCTGGACTGGGACGAGCCGACTGGCCCGTCGATCGCCGTGTTCGTGCGCGAACTCGTGGATCCCGACCGTGCGGGCGACGACCTCCCGCTCCTCACCTATCTGCAGGGAGGTCCGGGCGGTGCCAACCCCCGCCCGCTGAAGCGGGACGGCTGGCTCGAGGAGGCGCTCGCGCACTACCGCGTCGTGCTCGTCGACCAGCGCGGGACCGGGCGCAGCCACCCGCTCGAAGCCGCCGACGTCGAGCCGCTGGGCGCGCAGGCGGGCGCGGAGCTGCTCGCGAAGTTCCGTGCGGACTCGATCGTCCGCGATCTCGAGCATGTGCGCCTGACGCGGTACGACGGCCGTCGCTGGGCGACGCTGGCGCAGAGCTACGGCGGATTCCTCACGCTGACGTATCTCTCGCTCGCGCCCGACGCGCTGGCCGCCTGCTACGTCTGCGGCGGCATCCCGGGCACACCGCCGCGCGCCCACGAGGTGTACGCCCGGACGTTCGACCGCGTGGCGCAGAAGACGGCCGAGCTGTACCGGCGCTTCCCCGAGGACGCCGAAGCAGTCGGCCGGATCGCCGACGTCCTCGCGCAGGAGGACGTCGTCCTCCCCGACGGCGATCTGCTGACGGTGCACCGGTTCCAGTCGCTCGGCATCGACCTGGGCATGAAGCCCGGGCACGAGCGCCTGCACTGGCTCGTCGAGAAGGCGTTCACGAGAGCGGGGCGGCTCTCGACGGCGTTCCTGCAGGACGCGATGACCCTCACCTCGAGCGCCGGCAACCCGCTGTTCTGGACGCTGCAGGAGTCCATCTACGGCGACCCCGGCAGCGGGCCGACCGCGTGGGCCGCGCAGACCGCCCGTGAGGCGCGGCCGGAGTTCGGACCGGACCGTCGGCCGCTGCTGTTCACCGGCGAGATGGCGTTCCCCTGGATGTTCGACGAAGTGCGACTGCTGCGCGGCTTCCGCGATGCCGTCCACGCGCTCGCCGAGCGGACGGAATGGAGCCCCCTCTACGACGCCGAGCGGCTGGCCGGCTCCGAGGTGCCGCTCGCGGCGGTCGTGTACTACGACGACATGTTCGTCGATGCGGGGCTGCAGCTCGACTCCCTGTCGCGCATCGGCAATGCGCAGTACTGGGTCACCAACGAATACGAACACGACGGAATCGGGTCGGGCCGGACGTTCACCGCGCTGCGGGAACTCGTGCGCGATCGCGGAGGAGAGACACGATGACGCACCACCACACCGCCCCGGTCCGCCCGCGGTACGCGGGCACACGCTATCCGCGACTGGCCGAGATCCCCGCCTTCACCGGGTTCATCGCGTCGGGCTGGGACGACGTGGCCGTCCACCCCACGCTCCCCGCCGGCACCGCGGCGGCCGCCGCGTCCCACCGCGCCCGCCTGAGCGCGGCGCTGCCCGGGCAGACGCTCATCATCGCGGCGGGCACTGCGCCCATCCGCAACGACGACGCCGCCTACGGCTTCCGCGCAGACAGCAGCTTCGTGTGGCTCAGCGGCTGCCAGGTCGAGGATGCGGTGCTCGTGATGTGGCCCGTCGCCGGCGGCCACGACGCGGTGCTCTACCTCCCGCGACCGTTCCGGCCCGGCGACGCCGGCTTCTTCTCCGACGCCGCGCACGGCGAACTGTGGGTCGGCCCCTCGGCCGGGCTGCCGGAATGGAGCGACGCCCTGCAGGTGACCGTGGAACCGCTCGAATCCCTCGAGACCCGTCACGCCGACCTGCGCGGCGCCCAGGCCGCACGCTCGGCCGCCGCGCTGGCGACGGCCGCCGGGGCGAGCGTGTCGCCCGAGCTCGAACGCACCCTGTCGCGCCTGCGCATGGTGAAGGACGAGTGGGAGATCACGCAGCTGCGGGCGGCCGTGGACGCGACCGTCGGCGGTTTCGCGGCCGTCGTCGCCGAGGTGCCGCGCGCCATCGCAGACGGGCTCGGCGAGCGGTGGCTGCAGGGGACGTTCGACCGTCACGCCCGCACCTTCGGCAACGGACCGGGCTACTCGACCATCGTCGGCTCGGGCGCGCACGCCCCGATCCTGCACTGGGTGCGCTGCGACGGGCCGATCCTGCCCCACGCCGCGCTCCTGCTCGACATGGGCGTCGAGACGCATTCGCTGTACACCGCCGACGTCACGCGCACGGTCCCCGCCGGCGGCACGTTCACCAGCGCACAGCGCGCCGTGCACGACCTCGTCGAGAAGGCGCACCGCGCGGGCCTCGAGCAGATCCGCCCCGGCACGCCGTACCTCGACTTCCACTTCGCCGCCATGGAGGTCATCGCGCAGGGGCTCCACGACTGGGGTCTGCTGCCGGTGTCCGTCGACGAGGCGCTCTCCCCCGAGGGTCAGCACCACCGTCGCTACCTGGCGTGCGGGATCGGGCACCACCTCGGCCTCGACGTGCACGACTGCAGCCAGGCGCACTACGAGGACTACATGGGTGCGGACCTCGAGCCGGGCGTCGTGATGACGGTCGAGCCGGGGCTCTACTTCCACGCGCACGACCTCACGCTGCCGCCTGAGCTGCGCGGGATCGGCGTCCGGCTGGAGGACGACGTCCTGGTGACCGAGTCCGGTTCGGAGGTCCTCTCGTCGGCTCTCCCGATCGACGCGGACGGTGTCGAGCAGTGGACACGCGCGCACCTCGGGGCCGCCTCATGACCACCCTGACGACGACGCGCCGCGCGCGGGAGTTCGCGCTCTCCGACGTCCGTCTGGGCGGCGCGAGCGTCTTCCAGCGCGCCCGCGTCGAGATGCTCCACCTCGCCCGCGTGTATCCCGTGGACCGGCTGCTCGCCGTGTTCCGCGCGAACGCCGGGATCGACACGCGCGGGGCCCTGCCCCCGGGGTCCTGGGAGGACTTCGGCCACCCCGCCGAAGACGCGTGGAGCGAGCACGACTACCCCGGACGCGAAGCCGCGCAGACCGCGAATCTGCTGCGCGGCCACTACGCCGGCCACTTCCTCTCGATGCTCGCGATGGCCGCCGCCGGCGAGGCCGATCCGGCCCTGCGCGCGAAGACCGACGAGCTCGTCGCCGGCCTCGCCGACGTGCAGGCAGCGCTTGCGGCGACCGGCCGCTACTCCCACCCCGGCTTCCTGGCGGCCTACGGCGAGTGGCAGTTCTCGCGCCTCGAGCACGGTGCGCCCTACGGCGAGATCTGGGCGCCCTACTACACGTGCCACAAGATCATGGCCGGGCTGCTCGACGCGTACGAGCTCGTGGGCAGTGAGCAGGCCCTCGGCGTCGCGACGGCGATGGGGCACTGGGTGCACGGCCGCCTGTCGCGGCTCGACGATGCGCAGCGGCAGCACATGTGGTCGCTCTACATCGCCGGCGAGTTCGGTGGCATGAACGAGACGATGGCCCGCCTCGCCGTCGTCGCCGGCGAGCCGGTCTTCCTCGCCACGGCCCGCATGTTCGATCAGCACGACCTCATCGCCGCGACTGCCTCGCGTCGCGACATCCTCGACGGCATGCACGCCAACCAGCACCTGCCGCAGCTCATCGGCTACGTCCACGAATACGAGGCGACCGGCGAGCGCGCGTACCTCGACGCCGCCGCCGGGCTGTGGGATCAGGTGGTGCCCGGGCGCATGTACGCGCACGGCGGCACCGGCGAGAGCGAGATCTGGGGACCCGCCGGGCGCGTCGCGGGCGACATCGGGCACCGCAACGCCGAGACCTGCGCGACCTACAACCTGCTGAAGCTCTCGCGCCTGCTCTTCCAGCACACGCTCGACGCGAAGTACATGGAGTACTACGAGCGCGGTGCGCTCAACCACATCCTCGCCTCGCGCCGCGACGCGCGCTCCGACACGAGCCCCGAGGTCGCGTACATGTTCCCGGTCCATCCGGGCGCCCTTCCCGAGTTCGACAACGTCGGCACCTGCTGCGGCGGGACCGGCCTCGAGAACCACGTCAAGTACCAGGACTCGGTGTTCTTCCGCGGCGCCGGCGACGGCGCGGAACTGTGGATCAACCCCCACACCTCGGCCGAGCTCACGTGGCGCGAGCATGGCCTCCGCGTCGTCGTCGAATCCGCGCTCCCCCTCGCGTCCCAGGTGCGCGTGCGCGTGGAACGGATCGACGGATGCCTCGACCCGGTGCCGATGACCCTGCACGTGCGCGTGCCGGGATGGGTCGCGGCCCCCGCGTCCGCGCGGATCGGCACCCAGCCGCTCGCCCTCGACGCGGAGCCCGGCCGGTACGCGGACCTGGAACGGGACTGGACGTCGGGCGAAGAGCTGGTCCTCGACCTGCCGATGAGTCTGCGTACGCACGCCGCCCTGGACGACCCTCAGGTGCGCCACCTCGCCTTCGGCCCGAGCGTGCTGGTCGCCCGCTCCGACAGCACCACGTGGCTCGAGATGGCGCTGGACCGCCGGCGCCTCCTCGACGGCACGATCCTCGCCGACGACCCGGATCCGCGCGGAACCCTGCTCTCGCGCGGCTCGGTGAGCGTCGAAGGCATCCCCTTCGAGCCGGTGTGGACGGGATCCGACGCCAGGTACCACATGTACGTGCGCGCGGCGGATGCCACGATCGGCTTCGCGGGCGTCGACACGGGCGTCGCCGCACGCCGTCGGGAGGATGGCACCACGATCCTCGACGACGTGTGGAGCGAACCGCTTCCCCGAACGCGCAGCGCCTTCGTCGCGCGGGTGCTGAGGGCGGTGCATCGCGGTCGCGCCGACGGTCTGCTCGGACTCGACGAGGCGCGGACGGTCCTCCGCGGCGCGATGGACCTGCACGCGGCGACGCTGCACGCAGCCCCCGAGGACGCCCCGGATCTCGGCCCGGCCGAGGAATGGCTGGAGCGGACGGCGGGCGCCGAGGACGAGGCATCCGTCCCCATCGTCGAGATCCTCACCCCCGAGCCCGCGGCAACCGGCTGGCATACGACATCACCGCGGATCGGCGTGCGCGCGACGGCCGGCGCGTCGAGCCTCGACGCCGTCGAGGTGCGTGTCGGCGAGGGCGACTGGCAGGCGTACTCCGGGGCCTTCGCCGTCGACCTCGAGGGCTCGGTGCGCATCGAAGCGCGGGCGACAGCCGCGGGCCGGACCGGATTCGCGGCGCGCACCCTGCACATCGACACCGCCCCGCCGCGGACCGAGGCGCGGGTCAAGGCGCTGGGTTCCAGCGTCGAGATCACCTTCGTCGCCCGCGACGAGGTGTCGGGTGCCGAACGGATCCAGTGGGAGGGGCCGGGCACCTTCTGGGCCACGTTCCAGGAGGCGTTCGTGCGTGCGCTCACCGACGAGGAGCAGGTCATCGAGTACGCCGCGACCGACCGCGCGGGCAACGAAGAGCCGCGTCGGCGGCTCGTGCTGCCGCCGCGCCCGCCGGCCTAGCGGAACCGGCTTCCGCCCATTACAATTGCAATTGCACCTTCGACACTGGAGACACGATGACCGACCGCAAGCCCTGGCACGGTGTGAACCTCGCCACGACCCTCCCCATCAACCCCGACTTCTCGGTGAACTATGACGCGTACGCCGAGCACGTGCGCTTCACGACGTCGAACGGCGTCACGGGGATCATTCCGAACGGGTCGCTCGGCGAGTACCAGACGCTCACCGAGGACGAGCGGCGACAGGTCTACCTGACCGCCGTCGAGGCCGCCCCCGCGGGAACCGCCGTCATCCCCGGCGTCGGCGCCTATGGCGCGCTCGAGAGCGTGCGTCTGACCGAGCACGCGGCCGAGCACGGCGCCCCCGCGGTGATGCTGCTCCCCCCGAACGCATACCGCGCCAGCGATGACGAGGTGGTCGACCACTTCCGGCGGGTCGCTGCCGTGGGCCTGCCGGTGCTGGCCTACAACAACCCCATCGACACGAAGGTCGACCTGCGCCCCGACCTGCTGGCGCGGCTCTACCAGGAGGGCCTGATCGTCTCGGTGAAGGAGTTCTCGGGCGACGTGCGCCACGCGTTCGAGATCCGCGAGCTCGCCCCGGGCCTCGACATCTCGATCGGCTCGGACGACGTCGTGCTCGAGCTCGGCATCAACGGAGCCGTCGGCTGGGTCGCCGGCTACCCGAACGCGATCCCCGCCTCGACCGTGGAACTGTACAACCTGTCCACCTCCGGCGACCCCGCTGACTGGGTCAAGGCGCGCGACATCTACCGCGACCTCCACGCGCTGCTGCGCTGGGACTCGAAGACCTGGTTCGTCCAGGCGATCAAGCTGTCGCAGGAGGTCGCCGGCGTCGCTCCCGCGGGCATCACCACCCGCCCTCCGCGTCTGCCGCTCCCCGACGACGTCCGCGCGCGTATCATCTCCGACACCGAGGCCGTGCTGGCCAAGGGCTACCGCTGATCCGAGGACCCGAATGCGATCGCAGCGCGTGTTCCACGCCGTCGACTCCCACACCGAGGGCATGCCCACCCGCGTCATCGTGGGCGGGGTGGGCGTCCTCCCGGGAGCGACGATGGAGGAGCGTCGTCAGTGGTTCATGGCGAACAGCGACGACATCCGCACCCTCCTCATGAACGAGCCGCGCGGCCACAGCGCGATGAGCGGCGCGATCCTCCAGCCGCCGACGCGCCCCGACGCGGACTTCGGCGTGCTGTACATCGAGGTGTCGGGCTGTCTCCCCATGTGCGGGCACGGCACGATCGGCGTCGCCACGGTGCTGGTCGAGACCGGGATGGTGCCGGTGGTCGAGCCGGTGACGACGATCCGGCTCGACACTCCGGCCGGTCTCGTCATCGCCGACGTCGCCGTCGTGGACGGGCACGCCGAGCGCGTGACGATCCGCAACGTGCCGTCGTTCGTGGTCGGTCTCGATCGCACCGTCGACGTCCCCGGGTACGGCGAGGTGTCGTACGACCTCGCGTTCGGCGGCAACTTCTACGCCATCGTGTCGCTCGAGTCCCTCGGGCTGCCGTTCGACCGCGCCCGCAAGGACGACCTGCTCGCGGCCGGTCTCGCGATCATGGCGGCGATCGACGAGGCCGATGCCCCGCAGCATCCGGTCGACCCCACGATCCGCGGCTGCCACCACGTGTATCTCGAGGCCCCCGGTTCGACGGCTCGCCACTCCCGCCACGCGATGGCGATCCACCCGGGCTGGTTCGACCGTTCGCCGTGCGGGACGGGCACCAGCGCCCGCATGGCGCAGCTGCACGCGCGGGGGCTGCTGCCCCTCCACACCGACTTCGTGAACGAGTCCTACATCGGGACGTCGTTCACCGGCCGTCTCGTCGAGGAGA
Organism: Microbacterium sp. NPDC056569; assembly: GCF_042793475.1. NCBI lineage: Bacteria > Bacillati > Actinomycetota > Actinomycetes > Micrococcales > Microbacteriaceae > Microbacterium > Microbacterium sp. NPDC056569. The sequence continues at coordinate 91,338 of NZ_JBHTUV010000008.1, forward strand.
CCTCGGTCGCCGGCGTCCCGGCCGTGGTCCCCACCATCACGGGCAGGGCGTGGGTCACCGGCACGGCGCAGTACATGCTCGACCCGTCCGATCCGTTCCCTCGGGGGTTCGTGCTGTGACCCTGTCTGCGACCGTCGGCATCCCGGTCCTGAGCGCCGCCGACATCGACGCCGCCGTCTCCCGGCGTGACGCGGTCGAGGCGATCGCCTCGGCGCTGCGGTCGGGGTGGGACATCGAGCACGATCACGACCGCCTCTTCGCGCCACTGGCGGGCGGCGAGTTCCTGCTCATGCCGGCCGAGTCCGCGTCCTCCGCGGGCATCAAGGTCGCGACCATCGCGCCCGGCAACACGCGGCTCGGTCTGCCGAAGATCCACGCGTGGTACCTCCTCTTCGACCGCGAGACGCTCGCACCCCGCGCGGTGCTCGACGGGGCGCGCCTGACCACGCTGCGCACCCCCGCGGTGACGACGGTCGCCGTCGCCGGGCTGCTGGCGGCGGCTCCCGGCGGGCCGCGGTCGTCGATCGCCCACCTCGCCGTCCTGGGGTCGGGCCCGCAGGCCGTCGAGCACGCCCTGACCCTCGCCGACACGCTCCCGGTCGCGCACGTCAGCGTCATCGGGCGCACGGCCGACCGCGTCGGGTCGGCAGTCGCCGCATTGCGCGCCGCGGGCGTCTCCGCCGATCCCGGCACGCACGCGGACCTCGCCGTTGCAGACGTCGTGGTCGCCGCGACATCGTCGCCGACCCCGGTGCTCGATCTCGACGACGTGCGTCCCGACGCCGTGGTCGCCGCGGTCGGATCGCATGGCCGCGATCACCGTGAGCTCGGCGAGCAGCTGGTGCGCGCCGCCGACCTGGTGGTCGAGGCGCGCGCGTCGGCGCTCCGGGAGAACGGAAATCTCGCGGCCGCGCGCAGCGATGAGGAGTGGGCCGGCGACACCCAGCCGATCGCGAATCTGGCGGAGCTGGTGCGCGGCGAGGTCGTGCGGCGGCCCGGCGCGCCGGCACTGTACACCGGGGTCGGCATGGCGTGGGAAGACCTGGCCGTGGTGGAGAGGATCATGGAGTCCACGCGAAGGGCCGAACCGTTCGCGTCCGAGGAGGCGTACACATGACTGGTCCCGAGCTGCGCAGTGTCGTGCGACTGAGCAAGCAGCCGAGCATCCGCGACACCGTCACACGTGCGCTGCGCTCGGCCATCATCAGCGGTGAGATGCAGCCCGGACGCGTGTACTCGGCCCCGAGCCTCGGCGAGCAGTTCGGCGTGTCCGCCACGCCCATCCGCGAGGCGATGCTCGACCTCGTCCGCGAAGGCCTCGTCATCGCGCTTCCCAACCGCGGCTTCCAGGTCACCGAGGTGTCGCCGCAGGACCTCTACGAGGTGACCGAGCTGCGCCTCATGCTGGAGCCGCCCGCGATCGAGCGCGCGACCCCGTTCGTCCCCGCCGAGGCCCTCCCCGAGCTGCGACGACAGGCCGCGGCGATCGTCGAGGGTGCCGAGACCGGCGACCTCATCGGATACCTCACCGCCGACAGCGACTTCCACCTGGCGTTGCTGCAGTACGCCGGCAACACGCGCCTCACCGAGCTCGTCGCGTCGCTGCGCTCGCAGACCCGGCTGTTCGGACTCTCCGCGCTCGCAGAGCAGGGCCGGCTGACGGCGTCGGCGCGCGAGCACGACGAGATGCTCGACGCGATCGAGGCCGGCGACGCCGTCCGGGCACGCGAGCTCGTCCACGCCCACATCGAGCACGTCCTGACCGACTGGTCCGGCTACCCCGCCGCGGGCGCCGCGCCCGCGAGCGCACCCAGACCCGCATGAGCGCGGCGGCAGCACCCCGCTCGGACGTCGTCATCGTCGGGGCGGGGATCCTCGGCGCGGCCGTCGCGTACTTCGCCGCGACGGCGGGACTGTCGGTGACGGTCGTCGAGCGCGGCTCGATCGCATCCGGAACGACCAGTCGCTGCGAGGGGAACCTCCTCGTCTCCGACAAGGAGGTCGGACCCGAGCTCGAGCTCTCGCTGTACTCGCAGACGCTCTGGCGCGGCGAGCTGGCCGAGCACGCCGCGGACTGGGAGTTCGAGGCGAAGGGCGGACTGGTCGTGTCGTCGACCGCCCGCGGCAAGAGCGCGCTGGACGTGCTCGTCGCGCACCAGCGCGGGCTCGGCATCCGTGTCGACGACGTGGCCGACTCGGCGGCGCTGCGCGAGATCGAGCCCTACCTGAACCCCGCGATGGTGGGCGGCGCGTTCTACCCCGACGACGCCCAGGTGCAGCCGGTCCTCGCGGCGCACCACCTGCTGCGGCTGGCGCGCGACCGCGGGACCAGGCTGCTGACGCACACCGTCGTCCACGCCATCCGCGTGGTGAGCGGGCGGGTGACCGGCGTGGACACGGCCGCAGGCCGCATCGACGCGGGCGCCGTCATCGTGTGCGCAGGCCCCTGGAGTGGCGAGGTCGCCGCGCTCGCAGGGGTCACGGTCCCGGTCCTCCCCCGCCGCGGCTTCGTGCTCGTCTCGGAGCCGCTTCCTCCCACCGTCCGCCACAAGGTCTACTCGGCGGAGTACGTCGAGAATGTCGCGAGCTCGGACGCCGGGCTCCAGGTGTCGTCGGTCGTCGAGGGCACGCCGAGCGGCACGATCCTCATGGGCGCGAGCCGCGAGCGCGTCGGGTTCGACACCACGTTCTCGCCCGAGGCCGTGGGCCGGGTCGCGCGCGCCGGGATCGAGCTCTTCCCCGTGCTCGCCGATGTCCAGATCATGCGCACCTACTCGGGATTCCGTCCGTACTGCCCGGACCACCTCCCCGTCATCGGAGAGGACGGACGGATGCCGGGACTCTGGCACGCGGCCGGGCACGAGGGCGCCGGGATCGGCCTGTCGGTCGGCACTGCGAAGCTCCTCGTCCAGTCGCTCCGCGGCGAGCCCACGGACCTGTCGCTGGAGCCGTTCCGGCCGCACCGCTTCGATGAAAGGCGCGCCGCATGACCGTCCCCGAGCCGCGCCGCACCGGCGAACTCACCTTCGACGGACGCCCCATCGCCTTCCGCGAGGGGCAGACGATCGGCGCCGCCCTGACGGCGGCCGGGGTGACATCCTGGCGCACGACCCGCGGCGACGGCGAGCCGCGCGGCCTGTTCTGCGGCATCGGCGTCTGCTACGACTGCATCCTCACCGTGGACGGACGACGCGCCCGCCGAGCCTGCGTCACGCCGGCGCGCGAGGGGCAGGTCGTCTCCGGCGACGACCCCCACCAGCCGCTGCCGGCGACGGGGGCGCACGATGGCTGAGGCATCCGTGTACGAACTCGCCGTGATCGGAGCGGGACCCGCCGGATTGTCGGCCGCGGTCGCGGCGGCTGAGCGCGGTCTGACGGTCGCGCTCGTCGACGCGGGCGCGCAGACCGGCGGGCAGTACTGGCGTCACCCCGACGAGCGGCACCTCGACGCGTTCGCGCTCCCCGAATCCACCGGCCACCACCACTGGGCCCACTATCGCGAGCTCCGCGCACGACTGGGTCGCGCCGTCGAGGCAGGGCGGCTCGTCCACCTCGCGGGCCGGCAGGTGTGGCGCATCGACCGCGACGACACCCTGGTCGTCCTGCGGACGACGCCCACCGACGCGGATGCCTCGGGTGCCGCAGGCGCCGTTCGGGCCGAGCGCGTGGTGCTCGCCACCGGGGCATACGACCGCCAGCTCCCCCTGCCCGGGTGGACGACGCCCGGCGTGATGGCCGCGGGCGGGGTGCAGGCCCTCCTCAAGGCGAACCAGGTGGCGGCCGGACGCCGCGCCGTCGTGGCCGGAACCGGGCCGTTCCTCCTCTCGGTCGCCGCGGGACTCGCCGACGCCGGCGTCGACGTGGTCGCGGTGTGCGACGCGAACGCGCTGTCGCGCTGGGCCGCGACGCCGCTGCGGGCGATCCAGGAGCCCGGCAAGCTGCTCGAGGGCGTCGGCTACGCCACGACGTTCATGAAACACCGCATCCCGCTGCGCACCCGAACCGTGGTCGCGTCCGTCGCCGGCGCGGGCCGGGTCTCGCGCGTGACGCTGGCACGGGTCGATGCCCGGGGCCGGATCCGGCCCGGCACGGAGCGCGTGGTCGAGGCCGACCTGGTCGCGCTCGGCTGGGGGTTCACCCCGCAGCTCGAGCTCGCGATCGGCCTGGGCGCGCAGACTCGCGTCGATGTCGATTCCTCGCTCGTGGCGGTCGCCGACGCCGACCAGCGCTCGAGCGTGCCCGGCGTCTACCTCGCCGGCGAGGTGACGGGTATCGGCGGCGCGGTCCAGTCGTGCGCCGAGGGCGAGCTGGCCGCACTCACCGCGGCGGTCGACGCCGGCCGCGCCGACGACCCGCGCACGCGCGCCCGGCTTCGCCGCCGCATCGCCCGCGGCCGCCGCTTCGCCGTCGGCATGCACCGGGCCTCCCCCGTGCCTGCCGACTGGGCCACATGGCTCGCGGCGGACACCACGGTCTGCCGGTGCGAAGAGGTCGACGCCGACGCGGTGCGCGCCACCGTGCACGCGCTCGCCGCCGACGACCCGCGGGACGTGCGCGTCACGGCGCGCCCGGGCATGGGCCTGTGCCAGGGGCGCGTATGCGGCTTCGCGCTCTCCTGCCTCGTCTCAACGGAGACCGGAAGAACCGCCGAGCCCATCGACCTCGAACCGCTCGCGAAGCGGCCGCTCGCCACGCCGCTCACGGTCGCCGACCTCGCAGCACTCGCCGACGGAAAGGACTGACGATGACCATCCCCGCCACCACCCCCGAGGACGTCGCCGCGATCGTGCGGCGCGCGGCCGAGGCATCCGCCGTCTGGGGCCGCAGCACGATCGGCGAGCGCGTCCGCGCGCTCGGCGCCGTCGCGGACGCGCTCGACGCGCACGCCGACGAGCTCATCGCCGAGGCACAGCGCGAGACGCATCTGCCCGAGCCGCGCCTGCGCGGCGAAGTGCGCCGCACGAGCTTCCAGCTGCGGCTGTTCGGCGAGGTGCTCGAGGAGGGCACGTGGCTCGACGCGCGCATCGACCGGGCGGACGGCGACTGGCCGATGGGCGCACCCCGGCCCGACCTGCGCCGCCAGCTCGAGGCGATCGGGCCGGTGCTCGTGTTCGCCGCGAGCAACTTCCCGTTCGCCTTCTCCGTGGCGGGCGGCGACACCGCGAGCGCGCTCGCGGCCGGCAACGCCGTCGTGCTCAAGGCCCATCGCGGGCATCCCCGGCTCTCCGCACGGACGACCGCGGTGGTACACGAGGCGCTGGCCGGGGTCGGGGCGCCGAGCGGGCTGTTCGACACCGTGTACGGCACGGAGGCCGGAGTAGAGGCGCTGAAGGATCCACGGATCCAGGCCGCGGCGTTCACCGGTTCCATCGCGGGCGGCCGCGCGCTCTTCGACATCGCCGCGTCCCGGCCGCAGCCGATCCCGTTCTACGGCGAGCTCGGCAGCGTCAATCCCGCGTTCGTGACCCGGTCGGCCGCGTCCGAACGTGGCGGGGAGATCGTCGACGGCTTCGTCGCCTCCGTGACCGGCAGCGCAGGTCAGCTGTGCACGAAGCCCGGCGTCCTGCTCGTCCCCGCGGACTCCGGGCTGGACGCGCTGCTCGCCGCGGCGTCGCTGCCGGCCCCGACGCCGCTGCTCAACGACGGGATCGCGGAGGGCTTCCGCGGTGCGGTCGAGGCCGCAGCATCCCATGACGCGGTCGAGGTCCTCGCGGGCTCGCCCGCCGTCAGCGGCGACCCGGCGCCCGTGCTGCTGAAGACGACCGCGGCGGCGCTGCGCGCCGACCACGAGTCCCTCATCTCCGAGATGTTCGGCCCCGCCGCACTCGTCGCCACCTACGAGGACGAGTCCGAGATGGTGGCGGTCGCATCGGTGCTCGAGGGCCAGCTCACGGCGACGGTCGTGGGGTCGGAAGGCGACGCGGTCGCCGCCGAGCTCATCCCCGTGCTGTCGACCAAGGCGGGGCGCGTGCTGTGGAACCAGTGGCCCACGGGGGTCTCGGTGACGTGGGCGCAGCAGCACGGCGGGCCCTACCCCGCCACGACGGCCGTCGGCACCACGTCGGTGGGGGCCGCCGCGATCACACGCTTCCTGAGGCCCGTCACCTACCAGAACATGCCCGATGCCCTGCTGCCTCCGGCCCTGCAGGCATCGAACCCGCTCGGCATCCCCCGGCGGATCGACGGCGTGCTGATCGCATCCTGACGCACCCCGCATGACGACGCGGCCCCCGGGCGAACCCCGGGGGCCGCGTCGTGTTTCCGTCGCATGAATTCCTGGTGCAATTGCACATATCACCAGTAACATTGCACCACTACCGCCGCATTATGCGCTGCGGAATGTGAGATGCGACGACGCTCCACCCCTGAAGTTCCGGCTGTTCTGCGAGCGTCGTCGCCCGGCAGAGATCAACGGAGTGAGCAGATGAAACGCAGGAGAACCCTCGTCGGCGGCCTGACCGTCGGCGGCCTCGTCGTCGCCTCGGCGCTGGCATGGACCGGCCCCGCCGTCGCGGCCGACGGCGATGTGGCGGTCGGCGCCGACGGCACGGTGCAGATCGACTCGGGCTACGACGGGCCCCAGGTGACCGAGGTCCGGGTCATCAACGAGGCGAGATACCTCGAGATCTACTGGGACCGCTACGTCGACGAGAACGCGGCGGTGAGCCCCGGCAACATCACGCTGCGCAACGGCGACCGGACCATCTCTCTCAAGGCGAAGCCGGCGCAGGGCGGCACCGACACGATCTTCTTCGACAAGGACAACAAGCAGATCGCCGCGACGGCGGCGAACAGCATGGCGCGCCTGCCCGAAGACCTCCACCTGTCGAGCATCGCCTACACCGGCACCATCGACCCGAGCCTGCCCCTCACCCTCGAGATCAACGGTGCTGCGATCGCGGACGCCACCGGAAAGGCCGCCAAGACGGCGACCTACACCGGCGTGCCCAAGCTGGACTACTACACGCAGTCGCTCATGACCGCCGCGGGCATCGAGGTCAAGGCCGGCGAGCGCGTCGCCGCGGCCACCCTGACGAAGGCCGCCGCGCAGGTCGACGCGCAGCTCGCCGGCAGCGGCACGGGCATCGCGGACACCATGGCCGCGAACGGATGCTCCCTCGCGGTCTACGGCTCGCTCGAGAACGCCTACCTCGTTCCGGAGCACCGCGGCGGCTACAACCCCACGATGTACGACGTCGAGGGCTACGGCGGCAATATGTGGAACAACTGCGTGTCGTCGATCTCGGAGCGCAACGTGCTGCGCACGCGCGGCGACGCCAACGCGTTCCTCAACACGGCCTATCCGAACGAGAACATCCTCGTGCACGAGTTCGGTCACGCCGTGCTGTCGGTCGGCATCGAGGAGCAGGCCGACCAGACGCTCTCCGACGCCTTCTTCGCCGCGTACGAGAACGCCTACACGACCGGCCGGTGGCCGAACACCTACGCGATGTCCAACCGCGACGAGTTCTTCGCGACGCTGTCGGCCATCTGGTTCGACAACATGGCCGAGAAGCCGGACTGGAGCGACGGCGTGCGCAGCCCCATCAACACGCGCGCGGAGCTCAAGGAGTACGACCCCGTCTCGTACGCCTTCTTCGCATCGATCTACCCCGACGACGTCGCGATGCCTGCGCCGTGGGACGTCCCCGGCCCCGACATCCATCACGGCGACTTCCGCCAGGAGCCCGCGCAGCCGGCTCGCGTGGACGCGACGGATGTCGACTACGGCGCGGACATCTTCCGGATCGTGACCGCCAGCCTGGGCTCGGAGTACCAGATCGACCGCTACGCCGGCGACCCCGGCCACCCGTCTCGCGACATGGTCATCTGGTTCCGCTGGGGCGGCGGCGTGTGGAAGGTCGCCTACGAGGGCGGCGGGTTCGTGATCAGCGCCTCGGACGGCAGCGGGGTGCTGACCGCCGTCTCCGACACCGAGGTCGCGTATCGCGGGGTCACGCGCGACGCGTCCGACCCGCGCCAGACGTGGACGTTCGCGGCCGACGCCGCCACCGCGACGAACGCGTACGACGGGCACCTCGTGAACCGGGCCAACGGGCGTTCGCTGGTGCTCGACGGCCGCGCAGGCTCGGGCGTGTCGATGACGCTGACGGATGCCGCGGCCGGCACCCGCTGGATGCTCGAGGACACGACCCGCACCACCGCGCAGGGCACGTCCGCCTACCTCGTGCCGGTGAAGGTCTCCCTCTCGTCGGGCGACGACTCGGCGACCGTCGACGCACCGGCACAGGGCTTCGGACTGCCCTCCATCACGGATGTCGCCGGGGACGACTGGTCCCGCGCCGGCGAACGATTCGCCGGGTGGGCGCTGGCGGGATCCACCGAGCCGCTGCCGGCTGAATGGACGGTCCCCGCGGGGACGACGTCGATCGAGCTCGTGGCGCTGTGGGCGCCGGACACCTCGGCTCCCAACACGGTCCTGGTCTCGCCCGCAGCCGCGGGGCCGCTCAACGCCGTGTCGATCCAGGTCGACGCGACCGACGACGCCGGGCTCGCGCGGATCGTCGCCGACGTCTACAAGGGCGGCAAGCTCATCAAGAGCACCCGGACCGAGGTGGACGGCGCCATGGCGGCCTCCCACACGGCGACTGTCACCGGTCTCGCCGATGGCGACTACACCGTGCGGTACTCCGCGACGGACGAGGCCGGCAACGTGTCGACGACCACCACGTTCGCGTTCTCGGTCGACGGCACCGCCCCGACCGTGAAGGTCAAGAAGGGCGCCGCCTTCACGACCGGCCACGACGGGACCTACACGGCGGTGAGCTTCCGGATCCGCGACAACGATCGCATCGCCTCGATCACGCTGAACGGCGTCGTCCAGGAGTCCACGGGAAGCAAGAGCGACGTGGATCGCATCCGGGCAGGCGAGCGCGGCGCGCAGCTCGGCGAGAACGTGCTCGTGGTGTCCGACACGGCGGGCAACGCCACCGAGGTGATGTTCACGCTCGAGTGACGGTCGGTTCCGGTGGGTCGGCCCGGCCGATCCACCGGAACCGACGGCGGCCGGCGGGGCGACGCCATGCGCGCGCCGCCGGCCGCTGTCGTTCACGGGTTCGGGTTCGTCGCCCTGCCGTCGAGCCACAGCGTGTTCGACGGGTCGGAGTGAGTGGTGTCGGTGCCGACGTGCTTGTCGCTGATCTGCGGACCCTTCGTGATCACGTGCACGAGAGCCATCGCGTGGCCGCGGCCGAGTCCGTAGTCGGCCGCGAGCCACTCGACGATCGGGGCCGCCTTGGTGTTCGCGTCGAAGCCCTTCTCGTGCGCCTTCTCGATGAGCTGACGTGGCGTGAGGCCGGTCTTCGTCTCGATGTTGTCGAGGTATGCCTGGAACGACATGCGTGTTCTCCTCAGCTGCCGGTGGTCGGGATGTCGAGCACTCCAGGAGCATCCTGCCACTCCTGGACGATGCGGTCGGAGGCGTGGATGCACAGCACCCGCAGCCGACCGGTGCCGCAGTTCTTGAAGCCGTGCCACGCCCCCGCGGGCGCCGTCGCCGTGTCTCCGGCGACCGCGTGGAGCGTCTCGCCGTCGATCGTGATGCGCGCCTCGCCTTCGAGCAGGACCCAGGTCTCGGGATAGGGGTGGCGGTGGATGTCGGGGCCCTGCCCGGGCTCGTTGTCGACGAAGAAGTACGACACACCGGCGCCGTGCTCGACGCCGATGAAGCGACGCAGGGTCCCGGTGCCGACGCGGGTGTCGGCGGCCGGGACGATGGCCGGGATCGCGATGCTCATGGGGTGCTCCGTCCTGTCGGTCTGTGTGATCCCACCCTCGTCGTCCACGCCTGCGGACCGTATAGTTTCGATGTGGATCGAAAGTTCGTCGACTTCCAGCTCGCGCCGGACGACCTCACCGCGATACGGTTCGGGATCTCGCCCGGCCACGAGCTCTGCCACGCGGTGCGCGCGATGCTCCGTCCGGACGAGTACCCGCTGCAGTGGGGATGGATGCGGGCGACCCGCGGCGCGATCCCGCGCGACGACTTCGACGTGCTCGCGCTGCTGATCCGCGACGAGGGCTACTTCCCCGACTTCCTCACCACCACCCCGACGTGGGAGCTGACGCCCGAGGCCGAGGCAGAGCGGCTGCGCGCGATCGACGACGCGCGCTTCGAGGTCGACATGAACAAGGTGCTCGTGCGCAGCGAGGGCGCCCGACGCGCGGCGGTGCAGCGGATGCTCGAGCAGCCCGGCCGCGCCCGCGCGATGATCGCCGAAGCGTGGCTGTCGGTCTGGAACGCCGGCGTCGCCCCGGTGTGGACGCAGCTCGAGCGACTGCTGCGGGCGGACATCGCCGTGCGGTCGCGTCGCATCGCCGAGAGCGGCATCGGCGCGATGATCCGGGGCCTGCACGACCGCGTCGAGTGGTCGGACGGCGCGGTGCGCGTCACCATGCGCATCTGGAGCGAGGTCGTCGACTGCCGCGGCAGCGGACTCGTGCTCGTGCCGTCGGTGATGGGCGCGACGGGATGCTTCGTCCTCACCGAACCGCCCGCGCAGCCCACGCTCTTCTACCCGGCGCAGGGCGTGACCGCGACGTGGGCGCGCGATCCCGCCGACGTGACGTCCGCGCTCGGCGCCCTGATCGGTCCCGCCCGCGCCCGCATCCTGCTCGACGCGCACGAGCCGCGGACGACCTCGCAGGTCGCCCGCGACACCGCCCTCGCGCTCTCGACCGCCTCGCACCACCTGACCGTGCTGCGCGACGCCGGCCTCGTCGCCAGCACCCGCGACGGCGCCCGGGTGCTGCACCGCCGCACGCCCCTCGGTGAGGCGATGGTCGGCGCCGTCCTCTGATCAGACTCCGGCCAGGCCTTGCCCAGGTGGGCCACGGTAGACTGGCCGTGCCCATTTCGATGTGCATCTACCTGTCTGCGGCCCCGGCTGCGCACAAGGCGGCACCAGCAGCCGCCGACCCTCGGCGCATGGCCAGGAGAAAGATGCACACGACACTCGTCGACACCGACACCGCTGCGCGCGCCGCCGTCCGGCGGCCGAGCCTCATCCGCGAAGCCGGATACGCCTACTTCCCCGTCGCGCTGATCGCGCGCCTGCCGTTCGCCATGATGGTGGTCGGCATCCTCACCCTCGTCGTCTCGGCGCGCGGCTCGCTCGCGCTCGGCGGCGCGACCAGCGCCATGACCGGTCTGGGCACCGCGCTCGTCGGCCCTCTCCTCGGCGCCGCGGCCGACCGCTTCGGTCAGCGCCGCGTGCTGCTGATCGCGGGCGCGGCCAACAGCGCGATGCTCGCGACGATGGCATGGCTGGCTTTCGCACCGGTTCCGGATGCTGCGCTCCTCGCGGTCGCGTTCTTCATCGGCGCGACCATGCCCCAGGTCGCGCCGCTCTCGCGCAGCCGCCTCGTCGGCATCATCGGCCGCGCGTATCCGAAGGAGCGCCGCACGCCGGTCGTGAACGGCGCGATGGCCTACGAGTCCGCGGCGGACGAGATCGTGTTCGTCTTCGGCCCCGTGATCGTGGGCCTGCTCGCCACGACGCTCAACCCGGCCGCGCCGGTGATCGGCGCCGCCGTGCTCGGACTCGTCTTCGTGAGCGCGTTCGCCCTCCACCCCACCGCGCAGACCGTCACCGATTCCGCCGGTTCCGGCCGGCCCGCCCAGGCACCCGTCCGCGAGCTGTTCCGACCGCGCGTGCTCGCGCCCGTGGTCGGCGCGCTGGGCATGGGCCTCTTCTTCGGCGCGATGCTCACCTCGCTCACGGCGTTCATGGCCGAGCGCGGGGTGCCCGAGCAGGCCGGGCTCGTCTACGGCGCGATGGGCATCGGCTCGGCGGCGCTCGCGCTGGGCGTCGCGCTGTTCCCGGCGCGCTTCACGCTGCGCGCCCGCTGGCTGACCTTCGCCTCGATCCTCGTCGCGGGAACGATCGCCCTGCCGTTCGTCGGAAGCGTCGGTGCGATCTCGATCTGCCTTCTCGTGATCGGCGTCGGCATCGGGCCCACCCTCGTCACGCAGTACAGCCTCGCGGCGGCCTTCAGTCCCCGCGGCCGCTCCGCCACGGTGATGACGATGCTCGGCTCAGCCATCGTCGTGGGTCAGTCCGCAGCATCCGCTCTCACGGGTCTCGTCGCCGACGCCGCCGGAGCCGGCACCGCGCTCGTCGCGCCGCTGCTCGCCGCGTCCGTCGTGCTCGGCGCGGGCCTCTGGAACGCGCTCGCCTCCCGCCACTGACTTCCGCGTCACGGCACGCGGCATGACTCTTCCGATACGTCGTATCGCGTCACCCTAATGAGCTCATCGACTCCGGCGCGACGGAGAACGCCCGGTCCCGCATGAGCGGGGCCGGGCGTTCCGGGTGGGTGGCGGCTCAGAAGTCGAAGTCGCCGATATTGTCCGCGTCGAACACGTAGGGCTCACCGAGCAGCACGACGCCGTCAGCGCCGACCTCGTAGTCGCCGAGCTTGCCGGCCTCGAACGTGTCTCCTTCTTCACCGGTGATCTCACCCGTGATGAGGGCCTGGGTGGCCCACGCTGCGAGGTAGCCGAGGTCGGCCGGGTTCCACAGTGCGAACGCGGTGACGGTGCCGTCCTCGACGTACTCGCGCATCTGGTTCGGGGTGCCAAGGCCGGTCAGCGCGACCTTGCCCTTGTACTCCGAAGTCGACAGGTACCGGGCCGCGGCAGCGATGCCCACCGTGGTCGGCGAGATGATGCCCTTCAGCTCCGGGTACGTCTGCAGCAGCGCCGCGGTCTTGTCGAACGAGGTCTGGTCGTCGTCGTCGCCGTATGCGATCTCGACCAGCTCGATGTTCGGGTGGTCGCTGGCGAGCAGCTCCTCCATCGTCTCGATCCACGCGTTCTGGTTCGTCGCGTTGGCCGAGGCCGACAGGATCGCGATCTGGCCGGCGTCGCCGATCTGCTCGGCGATCAGGTCGACCTGCACCTTCGCGATACCCTCCGCGGTGGCCTGGTTGACATACAGGTCGCGGCAGTCCGCGTTGGTGTCGGAGTCGAACGTGACCACCTTCACGCCGGCGTCTCGGGCCTCGTTCAGAGCGTCGCAGATCGCTTCGGGGTCGTTGGCCGAGACGATCAGGCCGCCGGCGCCCTGCTGGGCCGCGGTCTGGATGTACTGCACCTGCGAGGTGGGGCTGGCCTCGGAGGGTCCCACCTCGTCGATGGTGCCGCCGAATTCCTCGGCCGCCTCCTCGGCTCCGGCCGTGGAGGTGTCGAAGTACGGGTTGCCGAGGTTCTTCGGCAGCATCGTGATCGACAGGTTGGCGTCTCCGCCGTCGCCCCCGTCGCCGGAGCCGCCGTCGCCGCCGCCTCCCGAGCAGCCGGTCGCGACCAGCGCGACACCCACCGTGAGGGCGGCGGCCGCGAGGGCCATCCGGCCCTTGCGCTGAAGTCCGAACATCGTTGTTTCCCTTCCTAGATGCAGGTGCTGGTGCAGGGCTGCGTGTTGTTGATGGATGCGGTCACGAGACGTCGACCGTCTCGCCCCGCCCTTTTCTCTTCCCGATGGCGGCGGCGCGTCGACGCTGCAGCCAGGCGAGGAGGCTGGAGGACACCACGGAGACGATGAGGAGCACTCCCGTGATGATGTTGATGACGTCGCTGGTGACGCCCGCCAGGCGCAGCGCCGAACCGAGCACGCCGATCAGCAGCACGCCGGCGATGACGCCGTGCAGCGCGCCGCGGCCGCCGAAGATCGACACTCCTCCGAGGAGGACGGCGGCGATGACCTGCAGCTCCATGCCCATCGCGTTGTCGCCGCGGGCGTTGGAATACAGCAGCGTGAAGTACACGCCGGCGAATCCCGAGACCGCGCCGGAGACGACGAACAGCAGGAACTTCGTGCGCCCGACATCGATGCCCGAGAAGGCCGCCGCCTCCTTGTTGAGCCCGATCGCGTACAGCGAACGGCCGAACGGGGTGAAGTGCAGCACCACGGCGAAGATGATCGCGAGGACCAGGAACGGGACCATGATCATCGGGATCGGGGTGCCGGGGATGTTCGCCTTGGCGAGGTCGGTCCACTCCTCGGGGAACTCCGTGATCGCCGTGGTGCCCAGAAGTCCCACCGCGATGCCGCGGAACAGGGCCAGGGTGCCGATGGTGACCGCCAGCGACGGCAGCCCCACCACGGTGATCAGGAATCCGTTGACGAAGCCCGCCAGAGTGCCGACGAGGATGGCGATGAGCGCCGCGGCCGGGAACGGCAGGCCGGCTTGCGTCAGGATGCCCGTCATCACGCTCGACAGACCCACGATCGAGGCGACCGACAGGTCGATCTCCTCCGTGATGATGATGAGCGTCATCGGCAGGGCGATCAGCAGGATGGGCGCGATGTCGCGCAGCAGGTAGGTGACCGTCAGGGGGCTGTCGAAGTTGCGCACGGTCGCGAGCGCCACCACGATCACGAGGATCAGGATGCCGATGATCGCGGCTTCCCGGGTGATGAGCACACGCCGCCAGGCTGGACGGGTGTGAGCCTTATACACGCGCGTCGGTGCGGCATCCGTCATCGTGGTCATCTCGTCTCCTCCCGTTGTGCGATGAGTCGTCGGTGCTGGCGGACGGCGAGCACGCGGTCCAGCACGATGGCGCCGAGGATCAGTCCGCCTACCACTGCCCGCTGCCAGAAGTCGTCGATGCCGAGGATCGGCAGCGCCCGGTTGATGGTGAGCAGCAGGAACGCGCCGATCGCCGCACCCCAGACCGTGCCGACACCGCCGGAGATCGCGACACCGCCGATCACGGCCGCACCGATCGCCTGGAGCTCCCACCCGAATCCGGCGGCCGAACTCACCGTGCCGTAGCGTGCGGCGTACAGCACCCCGGCCAGGCCTGACAGAGCACCCGAGACCACGAACGCGGTGATGACGCGGCGGTTCACCTTCAGGCCGTACAGGTGCGCGGCGGCGGGATCGGACCCGATCGCGTAGAACTCGCGGCCGCCGCGCATGTTGCGCAGATACCAGGCGGCGGCGACGAGCACGACAATGGCGATGATCGTGAGGATCGGGATGCCGAGGATCGAGTCGGTGCCGAGACCGCGGAAGTCGCGGGGCAGGTCGGACGCGTTGATGCGGTCGCTGCCGGTCCATGCGACGTTGATGCCGCGGTAGATGTACATCGTGCCCAA
The DNA here is from genome assembly GCF_042793475.1 of Microbacterium sp. NPDC056569. Lineage (NCBI taxonomy): Bacteria > Bacillati > Actinomycetota > Actinomycetes > Micrococcales > Microbacteriaceae > Microbacterium > Microbacterium sp. NPDC056569. Next base: position 106,466 of record NZ_JBHTUV010000008.1, read on the forward strand.
CGTGATCACGAGGGCGGGGACGCGGGCGAACGCGACGAGCGCGCCGTTGATCGCGCCGAGCAGACCGCCCAGCAGCACACCGCCGACGAAGACGCCGATGATCGGGATGCCGGGGACGTCGATGAACAGCCGCCCGGTCAGGTAAGCCGACAGCCCGACGATCGAGCCGACCGACAGGTCCACGTTGCGCGTGATGATCACGACGGCCGACCCGACCGCGACCAGCAGCAACAGCGACGGGGTCAGCAGCAGGTCGCGGAACCCGTCGGAGGAGAACAGGAAGGTGGGGTTCGCGATCGTCGCGGCGACGACGACGACGAGCAGTGCGATCAGGATGCCGGTCTCGCGCGCCGTCGCGAGGTGGCGGACCAGCTTGGCGGCGCTGCTGCTGCCCGGGGCGACCGGGCGCGGGGTCGTCGTGGTGGTCATGCTGCCGCCTCCGCATCCGCGGTCGCTGCGAACATGACCGCTTCGGGCGTCGCCGCCTCGCGCGAGAACTCACCGGTGAGGCGACCTTCGCGCATGACCAGGACACGGTCGGCCATGCCGAGCACCTCCGGAAGTTCGGACGAGATCATCAGGATCGCCTTGCCCTGCTGCGCGAGCTGGCTGAGCAGGCGGTGCACCTCGGCCTTCGTGCCGACGTCGATGCCGCGGGTCGGCTCGTCGACGATCAGCACGGTCGGCTCGGTGGCGAGCCACTTGCCGAGCACTACCTTCTGCTGATTGCCACCCGACAGCGTGCCGGTCTCGGCGTCCAATGCCGCGGTCTTCACCTCGAGACGGCTGGCCCACAGTTTCGCGGCCGCGTTCTCGAGCCCGCCCCAGATGAGGCCCCACTTGGCAAGCTTCGAGCGGATCGCGAGGGTGATGTTGCGCGAGACCCCGTCGTCGAGCACCAGGCCCTGCTTACGGCGATCCTCGGGCACGAGGGCCAGGCCTCGGGTCGTCGCCAGCCGCGGGTTGCCCTTGGGAAGGGTCGTGCCGAGCAGCTTCACACTCCCGGACTCGTACGCATCGACGCCGAACACCGCACGAGCCACCTCGGAGCGGCCGGCGCCGACGAGACCCGCCAGTCCGACGATCTCGCCGGCACGCAGGTCGAACGAGACTTCGCGGAACACGCCCTTGCGGGTAAGACCCCGCACCTCCAGGACCGTCTCCCCCACCTCGGACGGCAGCTTCGGGAACAGCTCGGTGACATCGCGCCCCACCATCTGGCGGACCAGCTCGTCGACAGTCGTCTCGGCGATCGGCGTGGTGTCGATGTACGAGCCGTCGCGCATCACCGTGACGGTGTCGCACAGCGCGAACACCTCGTCGAAGCGGTGCGAGATGAACAGCAGCGCCCGGCCTTCGTCGCGCAGGCTCCGCGCCACAGCGAACAGCCGCTCCACTTCGACACCCGACAGCGCCGCAGTGGGTTCGTCCATGATGAGAACGCGGGCGTCGAGCGAGATCGCCTTCGCGATCTCGATGATCTGCTGGTCGGCGATGGACAGGCCCTCGGTGACCCGGTCGGGGTCGAGCGCGACACCCAGCCGCTGGAAGATCTCCACTGCCTCGGTGCGCATCGCCCGACGATCGATCCGGCCGACCCGGTTCGTGGGCTGACGCCCCATGAAGATGTTCTCCGTCACCGACAGGTCGGGGAACAGCGTCGGCTCCTGGTAGATGACCGCGATGCCCGCAGCCTTCGACTGCGCCGTGCTCGTGAAGTCGACCGACTCGCCGTCGAGCAGGAACTCTCCGGCGTCGCGGCGGTAGAGCCCGGCGACGATCTTGACGAGCGTCGACTTGCCGGCGCCGTTCTCGCCGATCAAGGCATGGATGGATCCCCGTTCGAGGGTCAGGCTGCCGGAGCGCAGTGCAACGACAGGCCCGAAGGACTTGACCACGCGACGCAGCTCGAGCGCAGGGCGGGAATCGGGCGCGGGTGGCGCGGCGGGTGCGACATCGGCTGCCACGGCATCCTCCTCATCGAGGTGATCTGAAGAATCTGAAGGTTCCTGAATCGATTCAGGTGAAGTTCAGGCTACTCTAAAGTTCGACGGTCATCCCGGTCAAGTCGCTCGTCGACGGTGACCGAATCGTGACCCGGACCAGTCCGACGACGAAGTGGAGACGAAACGTGCCGGTGAGTATCCGTGATGTCGCGCAGCGCGCGGGGGTCTCGGTCGGCACGGTGTCGAACGTCCTGAATCGTCCAGGCGAGGTGTCGGCGGAGTCAGCCGACCGCGTGACCCGCGCGATCGAAGAACTCGGCTACGTGCGCAACGACGCCGCACGCAAACTGCGTGCCGGAGTCAGCACGACCGTGGGATTCGTCGTCCTCGACGGCCAGAACCCCTTCTACAACGACGTCGTGCGCGGCGCGGAGGACGAGGCCACGCGTCACGGCATCGCCATCCTCTACGGCAACACCGACGAGGACCACCGCCGCGAGCGCCTCTACCTCGACCTGTTCGAAGAGCAGCAGGTGCGCGGACTGCTGATCGCTCCGTACGGCGATGTGACCCCGCGGCTCCGACGCCTGAAGGAACGCGGCATCGCCGCGGTGCTGGTCGACCGCTTCAGCGGCGACGGCCGGTTCTCGTCGGTATCGGTCGACAGCGTCGCCGGCGGCCGCCTCGCCGTCGAGCACCTCATCGAGGGCGGCCGCCGCCGCATCGCGTTCGTGGGCGGCCCCTTCGATATCCGGCAGGTCAACGACCGGCTCGCCGGGGCGCGGGTCGCCGCCGAGAACGCGGGCAGCCACGTCGACCTCGAAGTCGTCGCGACCGCGGCGATGACGGTCGAGGAGGGCGTGGCGGCAGGCACCCGCATCATCTCCCGCCCTCGCCGGGAATGGCCCGACGCGCTCTTCGCCGCGAATGACCTGCTGGCCCTGGGCCTGCTGCAGTCGCTCGTCGTGGACGGCCGGATGCTGGTACCCGACGACATCGCGATCATCGGGTTCGACGACATCTCGTTCGCGTCCGCGGCCGCGGTGCCGCTGTCGTCGATCCGTCAGCCCAGCCGCATGATCGGCCGCACCGCGCTGCGGATCGTGCTCGAGGAGGCCGCTGATCCCGACAGCATCGCCCGCCAGACCGTCTTCCCTCCCGAGCTCGTGGTGCGCGCTTCGACGCGCCCGCGCTGAGTCCGCTGAGCGACTAACGGGTGGCGTCGGCGAGGAGCCGGCGCATCTCGGCCATGGCCTCCTCGGACTGGGCGAGCAGCACGCGGAGGCGCTCGACCGTGTCCTCAGGCTCGGTCTCGCGGACCTCGGGCTCGAGACCCGGCGACTCCGGCGTTCCGGCGATCGGCGCTCCGGGCCCGTTCCCCACGGCCGCGCCCGCCTTCACGGCCCCGGCCACCGCTCCCGCCGCAACCCCCTTCGCCGCGTGATCGGCCATCGACGGCTGCGCCGCCTCGGCCGGCGCGGCGGCAGAGTCGACCGTCGGCGTGGGGGTCTCAGCATCCGTCTCCCCGTCTTCCGCAGCCTTGCGGGGGCCGAGGAAGAGATTCGCGAGGTAACCGGTGAAGGTACCGAAGATGCCGACGCCGACGACGATGATGAGGGTGCCGATCATGCGGCCGGCGTTGGTCACCGGGTACTGGTCGCCGTAGCCGACGGTCGAGATCGTGACGATCGTGTACCAGAGCGCGTCGGAGGCCGTCGTGATGTTGGCGCCGTCGGCGTCCTCCTCGACATAGAGGATCGAGATGCTGCCGAACTGCAGCACGAGGATGCCCATGAGCAGCAGCGTCATCAGGGCGCTGTTCGCGCGGTCGTGGACGAGGGTGGTCCACACCGTCCGCGGGCCGAGTTCACGCAGGAGGCGGAAGACCCGCAGCAGGCGGAACAGCCTCAGGATCTTGAACTGCGGGAACGGCAGGCTCGCCAGCAGGTCCGCCCAGCCGAAGCCCCGGAAGAAGTAGCGGGACGCCTTCGGCGCGGTCGAGATGCGGTAGATGAAGTCGCCCAGGAAGATCGCGCTGAACAGGGCGTTCATGACCGAGAGGACGAGCTCGAGCGCGCTGTCGCCCTGCACCACGTACACCAGCACGAGGTTGAGGATCGACAGGATCGACAGCGCGCCGATGAAGATCTCGTACGCCGTGTTCTTGAGCTCGGAGCGAGCCTCGGCACGGGCCTTCGCACGCGCGCGGGACCGCTCGCGGATCTCGGAGAGGGAACGGGCCATGGCGGGCTCCTCGGGTCGGACGGCGCCGGACGCGATCCGGTCGTGGCCCCATTGTGCTCGCACCCCCGCCCGCGGGGCGAGCACCACGCGACATCACTCCGTGTACCTTGCGGTTCTAGGTAACTTGTACTTCTATGTACCTAGAACTTCTAGGCATGGAGGACGACGTGAAGATCGGCAAAGACCTGGTCGCCGCCGCGGCGACGCCGATGGTGCTCGGCATCCTCGCGGAGGGTGAGTCGTACGGCTACGCGATCCTGCAGCGGGTGGGCGAGCTGTCGGGCGGAGAGCTCGAATGGAGTGACGGCATGCTGTATCCGCTGCTGCACCGGCTCGAGCGCCTCGGGCATGTGGAGTCGTCGTGGGGCGCCTCGCCGAGCGGCCGGCCCCGCAAGCATTACCGGCTCAGCCAGACCGGGCGCGCGGCGTTCGCCGAGCAGCGGCAGCAGTGGGCCGTCGTGAGCCGGGCGCTGCAGCGCGTGTGGTCTGATCGCGACGGCGGCACCGACTTCGCCGGCGTCCCGGCTTTCGGAGGGGCGTGACGATGACCGAAGACCTCGACCCCCGCATCGAAGACCAGATCTCGACGTGGCGCGCGTACGTCTCGCGCCCCGAGGCGATCGACGGCCGCGACGTCGACGAGCTCGAAGACCACCTGCGCGGCCAGATCGATCGCCTCGAGGCGTCCGGGCTCGACGGCGACGAAGCGTTCCTCGTCGCGGTCAAGCGCCTCGGCGGGCTCGACGACCTCTCCCGCGAGTTCGCGCGCGAGCACTCCGAGCGGCTGTGGAAGCAGCTGATGTTCCAGGACGAGCCGCGCGCCCCGCGCACCGGCGGCGGATTGCTGCTCGCGGTCGGGCTCGCGGCGGGCGCCGCATTAGCGGTGAAGGTCCCGGCCCTGTTCGGCATGCAGTTCGGCGAGGACGCCTCCTTCTACGCCCGCTTCTTCGCCCTGCTGGTGCTGCCCTTCCTCGCGGCGTACTTCCTGGTGCGCCGCAAGGCCGCGGTCCCGACGATCGCGGTCGTGGCGGTGCCGTTCCTCGCCGCGGCCGTCGTGATGGCGGTCTACCCGTTCGCGCCGGACGGCGCCACGCTGACGCTGGCCGCCACCCATGTCGCCGTGGCCCTCTGGATCGTCACGGGGATCGCCTACGTGGACGGGCGCGTGCGCTCCAGCCGGGCGCGCATGGACTTCATCCGCTTCACCGGCGAGTGGGTCGTGTACCTCGCGCTCATCGCCCTCGGCGGCGGTGTGCTCGTCGCACTCACCATGGGGGTGTTCGAGGCGATCGGCCTCGACGCGGGCTGGTTCGTCGAGGAGGTCATGGTGCCGTGCGGCCTCGCGGGCGCCATCATCGTCGCGGCCTGGCTCGTCGAGGCGAAGCAGAGCGTCATCGAGAACATCGCCCCGGTGCTCACGAAGCTCTTCACCCCGCTGTTCACGCTGCTGCTGCTCGCCTTCATCGTCGCGGGCTTCGTACAGGGCAACCTCATCGACGGCACGACCACCGAGATGTTCGGTCAGCGCGACCTGCTGATCCTCTTCGACATCGTGCTCGTCGTCGTCGTCGGCCTGCTGCTCTACGCCCTGTCGGCGCGCGATCCGCTGGCGCCGCCCTCGTGGTTCGACCGGATGCAGCTGCTCATGGTCGTCGCCGCGCTCGTCGTCGACATCATGGTGCTCGTCGCGATGATCGGTCGCATCGCCGAGTGGGGCGCGAGTCCCAACAAGCTGGCATCGCTCGGGCTCAACGTCATCCTGTTCGCGAACCTCGCAGGCGCGGCGTGGCTGCAGCTGCGGTTCGCGATGCAGCGCGCACCGTTCGAACGCCTCGAGCGGTGGCAGACCGGCTTCATCCCGGTCTACCTCGCGTGGGCCGCGATCGTGGTGGTCGTCTTCCCGCCGTTGTTCTCGTACGTGTAGACGGGACACGGATGCTGCGACCCGGCGTGACCCGCCGGGCGGCAGCATCCGTCCACCCCTCCACGCGTCGTTCCCCGGATGCGTGGAGTCTTCGCCCCCGGGTCAGTAGTCCTCGGGGGCGAGGTCGCCCTGCCCCGTCTCGCCCTGCTCCGCCAGCTCAGGCGGCAGACCCTGCGTCTCGGGCTGCGCACCTTCCGGCGGGAGGTCCGACCGGGGCACGTCGTCGTCGTCGGACGGCAGGTGGGCCGGGTCGTCGCCGGTCGCGGTCGCACCGTCCTCGACCGAGATCCCGGCGTCGCGCGCGTTCGTGCGGTCCCAGTCGACCTGGGCGGGATCGCGCGTGGGATCGGGCTCGATCGACGTGTCTCGATCGCGCAGGGGCTGCACCCCGACCTGCCCGTCGGGCGCCGGCGGGATGTCGGCGGGGAGGTTGTCAGACATCGTGGTTCCTCTCGTCGATCTCTCGGCGGTCCGGCCGCTCAGGGCGCCGTGTCGCCGTGGATCTCGCCGCGCCAGCCCCCGGTCTCGCGGCCGCGCTCCTCGATGAAGTCCTTGAACCGCTCGAGGTCCTTCTTCACCGCGTGCTCGTCGATGCCGAGCGCCGCGCCGGTCTTCTCGGTGAAGGTCTCGGGCGTCCAGGTCATCTCGAGAGCAACCTTGGTGCGGTCGCCGAGCGAGCGGAAGCTCACCCGCCCGCTGTGGACGGCCTCGCCCTGACTCGCCCACGCGATGTGGTCGTCGGGCACCTGGTCCGTGATCGTGGCGTCGAACTCGCGCTCGACCCCGCCGACCTTCACGACCCAGTGCTGGCGCCGATCGCCGAGCTGGTCGATGCGCTCCACCGCGGACATGAACCGCGGGAACTCCTCGAACTGGGTCCACTGGTCGTACACCGCGCGGATCGGGGCGTCCACGTCGGTCTCTGCTGTCACCGTGCTGGTTGCCATGACGGCTCCTCTCATCGGGAACAGCCACGCTACGGAGCACCTCCCGCCGGCCGCACGGGGGTTGACGCCTGGAGGCGCGGCCGGTACGGGAGACGGATGCTGCGGCCCGCAGCATCCGTCCCGTTCCGTGTCGAGGCGGGTCAGCCCTTGACGGCACCGGGGGCGGATGCGCGGTGTCGGCGACGACGCCTAGTCTCGTGTCATGCGCCGGACGCGAGAGGCGGGATCGTGAACGACACCGCCGCGCCCCGGCGCTGGGTGCTCCACGTCGACCTCGACCAGTTCATCGCCGCGGTCGAGATCCTGCGCAATCCCGAGCTCGCGGGCAAGCCGGTCATCGTCGGCGGCCGGGGCGACCCGACCGAACGCGCGGTCGTCTCCACAGCCTCGTACGAGGCGCGCGAGTTCGGTGTCGGGTCGGGGATGCCGCTGCGCATCGCCGCGCGGAAGATCCCGGATGCCGTGATCCTGCCCGTCGACGCGCCGCTGTACCTCGCAGCGTCCGAGGCGGTCATGGCGACGCTGCGCGCACAGCCGGGAGCCGTGGTGCAGGTGCTCGGGTGGGACGAGGCGTTCGTCGGAGTCGAGACCGACGACCCCGAAGGCTATGCCCGGAGGCTGCAGCACGACGTGCTCGAACGCACCCGACTGCATTGCAGCGTGGGCATCGGCGACAACCTCGTGCGGGCGAAGAACGCCACCGATTTCGGCAAGCCGCGGGGCACCTTCCACCTCACCGCCGAGAACTGGCTCGAGGTCATGGGCCACCGTCCCACGATCGCCCTGTGGGGTGTGGGCTCGAAGATCTCGAAGCGGCTCGCACTGCTGGGCATCGAGACGGTGTCGGAGCTCGCTGTCGCCGACGCGGATGCCCTGACCCGCGAGTTCGGGCCCAAGATGGGTCTCTGGTACCGCCAGCTCGGCCGCGGCGACGGGTCGAACGTCGTCGACGACACGCCTTGGGTCCCCCGCGGCCACAGCAAGGAGACCACGTTCCAGGTCGACATCGTCGCGCCGTCCGAGATCGAGGACGCCGCGCGCCGACTGCTCCGAGAGGTGCTCGACGAGGTGGCCGCCGACGACCGGCCCGTGGTCGGGCTCGGTCTGAAGGTGCGCTACGCGCCGTTTCTCACCAAGACGTTCACGAAGAAGATCCCGTCGACGTCCGACCGCGAGATCGTGCTGGCCCGCACGATGGAGCTCGTCGCGAAGATCGAGCCCGGCCGGCCCATCCGCCTCCTCGGCGTGCGCGCCGAGATGGCGATGCCCGACGACGCCCGCGAGGGCCACACGCCGACCCGCGGCGGCTGGTGACCGACGCCAGCCACTGACGGGCACTCGCAGAGCCTGTCAGCCCCGCCCCGCCCGACGTAGCGTGGAGTCATGGCTGACATCCGCGCCGAGGTGAAGGAGTTCCTGAGCTCCCGTCGCGCCCGGCTCACCCCCGCGCAGGCGGGACTGCCCGTGTACGGCGGCAACCGCCGGGTCGCCGGGCTCCGCCGCGAGGAGGTGGCGATGCTCGCCGGCGTCTCCGTCGACTACTACGTGCGCCTCGAGCGCGGCAATCTCGCCGGCGCGTCCGAGGGCGTGCTCGACGCCGTCGCCCGCACGCTGCAGCTCGACGAGGCCGAGCGCGAGTACCTGTTCGACCTCGCACGCGCCGCCGGTCCCGGCCGCAGGCCCGCGCGCCAGCCGTCGGCGACGGTGCGGCCGGCCGTGCAGCAGGTGCTGGAGGCGTTCACCGAGGCGCCCGCGTGGGTGCGCAACGGGCGCCACGACATCCTCGCCGCCAACCTGCTCGCCCGGGCCCTGTACTCCCCCGTGTTCGACGACCCGCGCCGGCCCGTCAACACCACCCGGTTCGCCTACCTCAACCCGGCCGCCCGCGAGTTCTGGCGAGACTACGACCAGATCACCCACGACTCCGCGGCGATGCTGCGCATGGAGGCCGGGCGCAACCCGCACGACCCCGACCTCATCCGGCTCGTCGGCGAGCTGTCGACGCAGAGCGAGCTGTTCCGCGAGCGCTGGGCGTCGCGCGACGTCAAGTTCCACCGCAGCGGTCTCAAGCGTCTGCACCACCCGGTGATCGGCGACCTCGAGCTGAACTACGAGTCGATGGACCTGCCGAGCGAACCCGGCCTGGTGCTCAACGTGTACACGGCCCCCGCGAACTCCGCCTCGGCCGATGCGCTGAAGCTCCTGGCGTCGTGGGCCGCGACGCAGGCCGCAGAGTTCGCCGCCTACGACAGGACCGCCACCGCCGCGGCGGCCCGCTGACCGAAGCGCCCTCCTCGAGTCAAGGGACTCGCGCCGAGACCGGGTACGACGTCCCCGGTCTCGGCCGAAACGCCCTGGCTCGATGCCTTCCGCACCGCGGAATAGTGCTCACCTGTCACGATGTGCCGGGCGGACCAGCACTTCGTGACAGGTGAGCAGCCGTTCGGGGCGCGGTCACACCGGCATGACCCGCAGTGTCGTGGTCGCGGCATCCGTTCCCGTGATGGGCCGGACGTACGCCGCCCCGTAGCGGTCGTACTTGGCGTGCAGCGCGGCGTCGAGTTCCGCCTTCACCGCGGGATCCGCCAGCTCGAAGGTGACGTCCTTCTCGACCCCGCCCGCCGTCACACGGCCGGTGCCGGACCGCACCGCGCGGCGGAACCACCCGTTCTCGGGCCCGTGCGCCGACCGCACATAGAGCGCGTCTCCGAATGCCGCGTGCCAGATCGTGACGGCGGGACGCAGCGTCCCGTCCGGCCGCCGCGACGAGATGCGCAGCTCGGTCGCCGCGCCGATGCGGCGCAGCTCCGCCTCGTTCCACGCGGTCATCAGAGCCCGACCATCGCCATGCCGGCGTCGTTGTAGCGGTTGCCCGCGACGGCGGCGGCGAGCGTGTCGAGCCGCGCGGTGTCGTCGGCCGACAGCGCCACGGCGGTGGCGCCGGCGTTCTCGTCGACGCGCTCCCGTCGACGGGTTCCCGGGATCGGGACGATGGACGGATGCCTCGACAGCAGCCACGCGAGGGCCACCTGGCCGGGCGTCGCCCCGCGTGCCGCGGCCACCTCGCGCACGCCGTCGACGATCGCCTGGTTCGCGCGGAGGTTGTCGGGCTGGAAGCGCGGGGTGGTCGCCCGGAACTCGCCCGGCCCGAAGGTGGCGTCCGCCGCCACAGTGCCCGTCAGGAATCCCTTGCCCAGAGGGCTGAACGGCACGAAACCGACGCCGAGCTCGATGCACGTCGGCAGCACCTCGGCCTCGGGGTCGCGAGTCCACAGCGAGTACTCGCTCTGGACCGCCGTCACGGGGAACACCGCGTGCGCGCGACGAATCGTCGCCGCACCGGCTTCGGAGAGACCGAAGTGCTTCACCTTGCCCGCGGCGACGAGCTCGCCCACGGCGCCCGCGACGTCTTCGATGGGCACGGCCGGGTCGACCCGGTGCTGATAGAACAGGTCGATCGCGTCGACGCCGAGGCGCTGGAGCGACGCGTCCGCGACCCGCCGGATCTGCTCCGGGCGCGAGTCGGTGCCGCGCATCGTCCCGTCGACGATGTCCCAGCCGAACTTGGTCGCGACGACCACACAGTCGCGCATCGGGGCGATCGCCTCGCCGACGAGCACCTCGTTGTCGTACGGGCCGTACACCTCGGCGGTGTCGATGAACGTGACGCCCTGGTCCACCGCGTAGCGCAGCACGCCGATCATGTCGTCGCGGTCACCGGGGTTCGGGCCGTAGCTCATCGACATGCCCATCGCGCCGATGCCGATCGCCGAGACCTCGAGACCCTGCCCGAGCTGCCTGGTGTGCATGGTTCCTCCTCGCGCCGCAGAGCGCTCGCTCGCGGCATCCTCCATCCCACTCCCCACAGCCTGCGCGCGGGAGACCCCGGTGTGACAGGTACCGGGAGAACCCCTCGTGAAGGGTTCAGCGGATGTCGGCGAGCGCGCGGTGCACGGATGCCACCGCGCTGGAGCCCTCTCCCACCGCGGCGGCGACGCGCTTCATCGAGCCCCGGCGGACGTCTCCGGCGGCGAAGATCCGGGGCACGGACGTCTCGAACGGCAGCGGTTCGCGCCCCAGCGCCGACCATCGCTCCAGCGACTGCACCGACACATCGGTGCCGGTGCGCAGGAACCCGTCCGCGTCGCGATCGAGCTCGGCGAGCCAGGAGGTCGCGGGCTCCGCTCCGATGAAGCAGAACAGTCCGCGCGCCGCCACATCGCCGATCGAGTCGATGCTGACGCTCTCGAGCGTCGACGCACCGCCGAGGGCGGTGACTCGCGACTGCGTGTGCACGTCGATCCGCGGGTCTTCGAGCAGCCGGTCCACGAGGTACGACGACATGCGGCTGCCGAGATCGGAGCCGCGCACGACGAGGTGCACGGGGCATCCGTTCGCGGCGAGGTACAGCGACGCCTGCCCGGCGGAGTTGGCCCCGCCGACGACGACCACCGGAGACTCGAACACCTGCCGGAGCTCCAGCGGCGTGGCGGCGTAGTAGATGCCGGCGCCCTCGAACTCGTTCCACCTGTCGAGGTCGAGCGTGCGGTACGCGGCCCCCGAGGTGACGATCGCCGTGCGCGCGCGGATGACGCGGCCGTCGGTGAGGGTGACGTCGAGGTCTCTCCCCGCCGGGCGAAGATCCGCCGCCTCGCACGGTGCGTACACGCGCACGCCGAACTTGAGAGCCTGGAGCGACGCCTGGCCGATGAGGTCGCCGCCGCTGACGCCGAACGGGAAGCCCAGGAAGTTCTCGATGCGCGACGTCGCAGCGGCCTGGCCGCCCGGTGCGACCGCGTCCAGCAGCACGGTGCTCAGCCCCTCGGAAGCCCCGTAGATGGCGGCGGCGAGTCCGGCCGGTCCGCCGCCCACGACGACCAGGTCGACGACCTCGTCGGCGCGGCCCTGGTAGCTCAGCCCGAGCCGCTCGGCGACCATGCCGGGCGTCGCGTTCTTCACCGGCTCGCCCTGGATGAAGGCGACGGGCAGATCATCGAGACCGATGCCGTGCTCGCCGAGGGTCCAGAGGTCTCCGGGCTCCAGCTCGATGGCCTTGTGCACGAGGTCGACCCGCTCGGCGAAGCGGCGGAGCGACAGGAACTCGCGGGAGGAGCGGGGGCCGACGAGCTTGAGGGTCAGCGCGGCGGGTCCGGTGCGGAGGATCTCACGCCGCGCCCAGAGCGCGTGCAGGATGATGTCGCACAGTTCGTCGTCTTCGGCCATCAGCACCCTGAGGCGCGATCGGCTGACCCGCAGCATCCGTCCCGCCTTCGTCGCCCGTGCCGACAGGAACGCGCCCTGTCCGTTGAGGAGGCCGAGCTCGCCGACGAAGCTGCGCGGCCCCATCGTGCCGACGTGGGTCTCGCCCACCCAGCCGAAGGCGACGCGGACGATCTCGAGCTCGCCGGTGTCGACCAGGATCAGGTCGTAGTCGAGGTCGCCCGCCTGGAACAGGTACTCGCCCGGCGCGACGTCCTGCGGTTCGCCGAACGACAGCAGGCGCTTCCACTGGTCATCCGTGAGCGCGGGCTTCATCATGCGCTCGAACTCGCGCTGCGTCATCTTCGCGTTGCCCATCGCAGTTCCCTTCCTCAGCGGTGGATCAGCTCCCGCCAGTCGGCCGGAACCCGGCCTTCCGGCCCCGGCGACGGCTGCGTGTCGGGACGCGACTCGGGCGGCGAGAGCCGCGGCCCGTCGACGTAGTCCTCGGCCACGTAGTCCCAGAACCACTCCTCGCCCGGCTCGAAGCTGCGGACGTACCGGTGACCCGTCGCGCGGAAGTGGGCGGTGGCGTGCTGAGCGGGCGAGGTGTCGCAGCACCGCACATCGCCGCACACCGCGCAGCGCCGCAGGTGCACCCACCATCCGCCGACGTCATCGCAGTCGGCGCAGCCCTCACCCGAGGGCGGCACGGTGGGGTCGATCTCGCTCAGGCTCATCCGCCTGCCTCTCGTCGCACGCGTTCCGTCGGTGCGATGCTAACGCGCCCGCGGCGGGAGTCGGGCCGCTAGAGTGAGCGGCGATGATCGAGGTCGCGGACGGCGTGCTCGTCGCCACGAGCCGCGTCATGTCCACGACGTCGACCGTGCTGTGCCGTGACGGCGAGGCGCTGCTCATCGATCCGGCGTGGCTGCCCGACGAGCTCGACGCCCTCGCCGACGAACTGGACGCGCGCGGGCTCCGCGTCATCGGCGGCTTCGCCACCCACGCCCACCACGACCACCTGCTGTGGCACCCGCGCTTCGGTGCGGCTCCGCGCTGGGCCTCGGTTGCGACGGCTGCGCTCGCGCACGACGAGCGCCCGGCTCTCATCGCCGGGCTGGGCGAAGCCTTCCCGGACGCGCTGGTCGATCTGATGGGGCGTGTCGAGGGCACGGATGCTGCGATCCCGCCCCCGTCGCTTCCTCGCGGCTTCGCCCCAGAGCTGCTGGTGCACGACGGCCACGCGCCGGGCCACACCGCGGTGTGGCTGCCCGAACAGAAGGTGCTGATCGCGGGCGACATGCTGAGCGACGTCGAGCTGCCCCTCCCCTTCTACCCCGACGACCTGCCGGCATATGTGGCGGCGCTCGACCTCCTGGAGCCGTTCGTTTCAGAGGCGGCGCTGGTGATCCCGGGGCACGGCACTCCTGGCGCACACCCCGTGGCGCGCCTCGACGCCGACCGCCGCTACCTCGACGACGTCATCGCCGGGCGCGTGCCGAGCGACCCGCGCCTCGCCAACCCGGGAATGGCGGAGGAGTACGAGCACCTGCGGCAGATGGTCGCCGCCGGCGCGTGATCGCGCCGGTCAATCGGCGAACGTGAACTCCGAATCCGGTCCGCCGTACACGAGCCGAGCCCCCGCCTTGTCCCGCTCGGTGAACCGGAGCTTCGGGTCTCCGACCCCCGCAGCGACATAGTGCATGACGGAGGTGGGGTCGTAATCCGTGATCGCCATGGTGTGATCCAGCGACTCCGGGTCGAACAGATCCGGTGCCTCGGGACGGATGTGCTCGTGCCGGAACCCGAGCACGTGACCCAGCTCGTGGCGCATCACTCCGATCGGATCGAAGGCGTTCGGCTGGGAGCTGAAGAAGCCGTCGAAGACCGAGACGAACCGCTGCGGCGGAGGGTCGTCGGGGAAGAACGCCATCGCGATCAACGTTCCCCCACCCGCCTGGCGGACGACGGGGAAGCTGACGTCGTCCGACAGCGCGGCGGCGTGGTCGTGCTGCGCGACGTGCTCGAACTCGACGCCGCAGATCGCGGACCAGTCGGAGGTGGCCGCGCGCATGCCCTTGACGGCTGCCGCGTGCTCGTCGTCGGAGCCGAACGAGGGCCGCCACACGCAGTAGGTAAGGGTCATGCCCCGCCGCCACCGGAGCAGCTTGCCATCGCGTTCGATGCCCAGGAGTCCCTGCTTCTCGGCGTCGGGATCGTCCTCGAGCGCGCGCGCGATCTCGATCCGTCGCGCGGCGTACGGCAGCACCTGAGCGGGGGTGAGACCGATGTCCCCCTCGACGACGAGCCGTTCCTCCGCGCCGTCTCCGAGCGGACCGCGGGTCACCGAGACCCGAGGCGACTGTGCCTCGATCTTCGCGACGAGGTCACTGGTGCTGATCATGGCTGCTCCTTGCGTTGGCCGACCGTGGTTCGGTGCGTGATGGATTGAGCCCGAGGCGTTCTGCCATCGCTTCACCGGCCGCCTGGTCGCTCGACGGCGGGTGAGCCCCACCGCGCGCGGTCACTGGCTCGCCGGCATCGCTCGGCGCCACCCCACGCACGGAGCGGGTCCTGTCGTTACGCCGTCGCACGATGAAAGTCGCCATGGACGTGTCGAGCGCGAGCCGCGCGTACTCCTCGGGGCGCTCGACCGACGCCTGGACGGCCGCTGCGATCCAGAGGCGGGCGTTGAACGGCACGGGGGCCGGCGTCTTGCGGAGAACGGACCGGGCGACCGCCGAGGCTTCGTCCTCGAGTTGCCCGTTCCAGCTCAGCACGTCCGGCAGCCGAAGCTCGACAGGCGCCCACACGTGCTCGAGCAGGGCCTCGACGAGCGCCGGGACGTCTTGGGCATAGGCCTCCGAGTCGCCGGCCACCCGGTACACCTCCGCCCATTCCTGCGGGGGCTTGACGCCGAGCCTCTCGAGCACCCCGCCGCAGAGGGCGATGCGCAGCGACCGTGTCGGGTAGACGCCGGGCTTCGCCGCGGAGATCGCCGCGTGCTCGATCGCATTCACGGCGTCTGCCAGTTCTCCCGCGAGCGCGATGACGAACGCGGTCCCCGTCGCAAGGACCCCGACCACGTCGGCGAAGATCTCGTCGCTCCATGCCCGCCAGACGTCCCTTCGCTCCCCTGCGTCGTCGTCCTTCAGGGCGAGGCCGCCGATCACGGTCTTGGCTTCGACGCCGAAACCGAGGTCTTCGGCGATCACGTGTCCGACCTCATGCCCGACGAAGACGACGTCCGGGAGGCGATTGGCGAGAGCCCACGGCATCGCGACGACGGGCACCGGCATCCGCTGCAACTCCGTGACCACCCGGTCGAGATCCTTCGCGTCGAGTCCCGGCGCGTGGAACGCCTTCGACCTGGCCTGCGCGAACGGCGTGCGATCGGTGCTGTAGAAGACCAGCGGGGGCTCTTTCAGCTCCTGCTCGCCGACCGTGCCGGCCCTGCGCGCAGCATCGAGGAAAGGCTTGTAGCAGGACCAGGCGAGGTCGTCCGCCGCACCCAGATGAAGCGCGTAGGCGGGGGTGTCTCGCTGCGCCAGCTTGCTGCGGAAGAAGTCCCACATGAGATGAACGGTGCCGACTCCGCGACGCAGCCCGGGAAGCTCGTCGACGTCGCCGTCGAACGGCATCCTCGCATCGGCAGCCACCGGAGTGCCGTCGACGGTCGCCGCCAGCGCGGCCGCGATCTGCTCCCGGAGCCGCGCGACCTGACTGGTGTGCTGCGGAAGGTCGCCGCTTCCGGAGGCGCGCCCGGCCCAGTAGACGAGGTCCGCCTCCAGGAGAGCCCGCTGAGCGCGGATGCTCTCGACGACGGAGGGATAGAGGTCCACGTCACACCTCCTCGAGCACGAAGCGACGCCGGAACGCCTCGCTGTTGAGCGATACGACGGCGTGCAGGTCCGCGTCGGGCCGCTGCTGCCGCTGCAACGAGCCGACGACCTGCGCCAGCGGCAGCCCGCGGCGCAGCCCCTCCACCAGGCGTTGCAGCCTGCCGGAGGAATCCGGCGAAACTGAAAAGCTTCCGCATATCGCCGAGACGTCCGGCGCATTGCGGACGAGATGCCAGCAGAAGGCGTTGGCGAGCATGAGCTGCTCGGCGGCGACCGAGGACGAGTCGCCCAACGCCAGATCGAGGATCACCAGCGCCGACCTGCTGTGGCCGATGGCGTTCGCCAGACGTTCCGGCGTCAGATGATCCCCGCCCAGCTGCAGTGCGGGGGCGCGCCGTCGTTCGATGGGCTCGGCGACGAGGTGGATGATGCGCGCACTCGGGCTGAACCGCGTCAGCTCGCCTTGGGCGATGCCGTACGGGTCGGCGTGCCGGGCGCTGTATCCGTAGTACTCCGACAGCGCCCCGGCGGAATAGCTGCGCAACTTCCGTTCGTTCAGGTTCGCGACATAGACCTCGGACGAGTGGATCGTCGCTTCTCGGGGCGAGAGGGACGCCCGGCGTCCGGTCCGCACGACCGCAGCCCCGTGTCGCGAAGCCAGCGGGCGGTCTCCGATGGAAGCGAGCTCCCACGGCCAGCGGGCGGCGGCCTCGTCATGGATCCGCAGGGCGAGGACGGGCTCCGCCGCCTCGTCCAGCCATCGAGCGACCTCGCCGACCGAGAGAGCTGCGCCGAGTGTCTCCATGACGGCGACCGGAGCCGCGGCGAGGGCGTAGTGCCCTTCGGCGATCATCTCCCGGATCACCGCCTGGGAGCGCCCGTCCATTCGCGCGCCGCTCTCGGTCTCGACGAGCAGCGTTCCATCCCCGGGCACGGTGGAGATTTGCACCATCTGAGCCTGCGCGTCCGATTCCAGATCGTCGGAAGGAGCCATCTCGCCCGCTGCACCGGTGAACGAGTTCCAGCCTGTCGCCTCTTCTGCGAGCCGGTGCTTCGCATCCTGCACGGTCACGGTCAGCGTCTCACGGTCCTCCACGTTCGCGTGCTCGAGCGCCCGCAGCAGTTCCGCGGAGGCGTCAGGGTACCCGAGCACTCGCTCCAGCTCCGCCTTGGCGAGCAGCAGTGCGGCCGGTATCCCCGAGGCGACGTCGATGTCGGTGGCATCCCGAAGTCGCTGGGCGATCTGCGCCGGAGCCGGCTCGGCCGCAGCGGGTACCTGACCCAGCCACTGGAGCGCCCGGAGTCTCGACGCGGGATCGTCGACGGACTCGAGCGTCTCGGCGAGGCGCGCCAGTCCGTCGGGCGTCGCGCCCAATACGGAGAGCCGCGCGCACTCCATCTCCACGCGCACGGACGGCGGCGTCCACTCGGAGGCAGCGAGCCCGTCGTATGCCTCGCTGATCTCTTCGTGGCTCCGGTGGGGGTCGGCCTCCCGGTCCACGACAGCCTCGAGCGCCTCCGCACGACTGCGTGCGACCGCATCGCCGCCATGAAGACTGCGGGAGAGATTGGCGGTGGAGAGGTCGTGGTGACCCGTCGCGGCCATGAGTCGCGAGAGCCAGAGCGATGCCTCCAGGGCGACACCGGCGTCAGCTCCCGACGCGGCGTCGCTCAGGGCCGCGCGGGCCGGGTCGTTCGCGCGCCGGAGGGTGTGCGCCTTTCCCCGCAGCAACGACACCTCCGGTGCCGGAGCACCGGATCGGAACGTGGGGAAGGCACCCTCGAGCTCCTTGAGGGCGCGCGCCGCGTCGAGATCGATGAGCGCGGCTGCGGCGCGCATCGCAGCGGAGAATCTGGGACTCTCGAGAACGTCTCGCACCCTGCACAGCCCCAGCAGGGCCAGCCCGATCAGCTGCGGGTCGTCGGCACGAGTAGCCACCTGGAGCGCCTCGCGCCATTGCTCGGTCGCGATGAGGACACGCGCGAGCGGCTCTGCCGCCTGCGCCTCCCAGTCGCTGCCCGCGGCCGCGTCGGCGAACCGGCGAGCGACGTCGAGCGCGGTACGCGGCGGCTCGAGGCGATGAACCCACTCGACCATGAGCTCGAGGTGCGCCGGACCAGCCGCGCCCCGTGGAGCCGGCATGGACAGAGCGGCACCGAGCATTCTCCACGCATCCTCGATGTCGCTGAGCGCCCACGCCATCGCCGCGTCGAGGAACGCCATCCGGCGCGGCTCCGCGGTGCGCACGGCCTCCGGAATCCTGGATCGATGCACCGACAGCCGCGCCTCGTCGATCGGCCGCTCCGAGGCCGCCGCGTCGTGGATCAGCGCCTCCGCGCGCTCGAGATGCGCGTAGCCGAGCACCGTAGGTTCGGGGCTGCGCCGCGGGCTGTTCTCCCGCCGGAGGGCGACGGCGATCACTTCGTCGGAGATCTCGCCGCGATCGGACCGGGTCAGGTCAGGATCCGCGAGGAGCTCGCGCCACTGCTGGTCGCCCGAGACGTCGGCGCGGGGACTCTCGTAGGCATGGAAGACGACACACCGGAGCGCCCCCGCGCGCGACGGTCCGGGGGCGGAATCGTCGACCTTCCGCCTCCAGTACTCGAGGGCTCTGCTGTGGATGTCGTCGAAGACGGGGTCTCCGGCCGCCAGAAGAAGGTTGCGAAGCGGTTCGCGCACCTCGGGGTGGAACTGGACGGCGTCCGGCACGTGTTCGAGGGTCGATACCCAGGACGTGGTGCCGACATACTGCAGCAGCTTGTTCCACGCCTCATCGGCGGCACCTGCCCGGCGCACGACGGCGGCATCGGGCAGCGGCCAGCGCTCGGTGCCCGACGTGACGGGGGGCATCGCCGACGTGTCGGCGGGGGCACGGTCGTAGCGCTCCCCGTCGGCGATCAGCTGCTCGAGCGCGGGCCAGATGATCTGATCGACTGCTTCCCGGGTGAGGATCTTCATCAGCGCACCCCAGCGCAGGATCCACTGCACGAGGGGGTCGGCGATCCGGTCGACGATGCGGGTCACCAGATACGCGAGCTCGACCGACTCCAACGCGTCGATGCCGTCGGCTGTCGACTGCGGATTGTCCTTCAGGACCTCCTTGAAGAGGCCCAGCTTCATCGGGTTGCCCTCGCTCCGTCTCACGACCGCGTCGATGACATCGGCTTCCGCCGACCCGGCCAAGTACCGTCGCGCCTCCTCGCCGGAGAATCGGGGCACGGCGATCGTCAGGGCCTGCTGCCCGACGAGCATCCCGGTGCCGGCCGCGTCTTCGAGCAGGGGGTTCGGCCCCATGAACTCGTCGTGGAACACTTCCGATCGCAGCACCGAGCCGTCCTTGTGCGGCAGGCTGCTGTCGAGGTCGAAGCGGCCGGTGAGGACGACGCGCAGACCGGGGACTCCCGGGTCGGCGTCCGAGGCGCCCCTGTCGCGCACCTCGCGAAGCACCTTCAGCACCGCGTCGACGGATGCCCCGTCCGCGTGCTGCACGTTCTCGATCGTGTCGAGCGCGATCACCACGATTCCGTCCGCGACGGCGCCGGCGAGTTCGGTGCGGAACTTCCTGGGCACGTCCGCGGCGACCTGCTCGAGGAATTCGACATCCGTCGCCGTGCCGTCCGTCGGGCCCGAGATCTCCCGCAGCGGCACGGCCTCCGCGAAGGTGGCGGCACGGAGGTGGCCGTACGACGCGAGGAGGTACTCGAAGGGTTGTCCGGCGAGTTGGGAGTTGAGCTCCCGCGCCAGGGTCAACAGCAAGCGCCAGGGCTGGGTCGTGTTGATCCCGAGGCGATCGATGTGGTCGAAGTCGATGCGCGCCACCGGGATGTCGCGCACAGGACAGGTGCGGCCCAGCAAGTTCTTGACGAACATCGACTTTCCACCGCCGCCCGGAGCGTGGAGATGGAGCACCCACGGAGCATCGTCGTCCAAGAGCCGGTCCAGGGCATCCTGTTCGAAGTCGCGCTCGACGTATCCGTCGCTCGCTTCGCGGTCGCGGATCGCCCGGGACTGCCGGCGGAGTCGCGGAGTGAGGCGCTTGTGAAGATCCACGGCGTCCGGGTAGTCGCGGACCGGCCACTCCTCGAGCAGGCTGAGCAGATCATGCGCGCGGCCGATCGCGGGCTGGCGTGAATCGATCGCCGACGTGAAGAGATCTTCGAGGCGGGCGAATCCCTCGGGTCTCATCGAGTCGACGCACAGCTGGGCGTAGATCGACTCCAGTTCGTCGTCAGAACTGCTCACCCGCCGCCAGGCCGATGCGGCTTCCGCTTCCTCGCTCCGCACGAGTTCGCGCCGCAGCGACTCGGACATCGTCCACCGCTGGCTGTCCGATGGGCCGGGTCTCACGTGGACGAGTGGATGATCGGCAAGACGGTCGGCCGCCTCCTCGGAGCCGGTTGCGAGTCGCGCCAGCTCGGGAGTGATGTACCTCAGCACCGCCGCTGCGCCCAAGAGACGTCGGTCGTGTGCCGGCAAGGAGTCCACGATCAGAGCTTCGAGCGATGCCGTGCCGGCCGGGAGGCTGTCCATCATGACCCCGATTGAAGATTGAGCGCTCCGTCTCGGAGCAGACCCAGCGACTTGCCTGTCCTGGGCGAGATACGAGCAGCGGCCGCGAACCGGTCGACACCCTCGTGCTGGGCGACCGGAAGCCGGGACTTCCAGTAGGCCTCGACGTGCATGACCGCCCGCGCCCATTCCTCCTCGGGGAACGGGCCGACGGCGGTTCGCGTCCAGCCTTGAGGCCCTTTCAGGACTTCCCATCCCTTGTCGGTCGCGAGGATCATCCGAATCGGCGAGGCGGCTGTGCTTCCGGTCAGGTACGGACCGCACAGCTGCTGGAGGAGGATGTCGTCGACCACGTTCTCCTCCCAATCGCTGAGCCCGTCGAGCACGATGAGAAGCCGGCCCTCGCCGACGGCCGCGGCCAGCTTCGCCTGAAACG
Source organism: Microbacterium sp. NPDC056569 (assembly GCF_042793475.1). Lineage (NCBI taxonomy): Bacteria > Bacillati > Actinomycetota > Actinomycetes > Micrococcales > Microbacteriaceae > Microbacterium > Microbacterium sp. NPDC056569. The sequence goes on from NZ_JBHTUV010000008.1 coordinate 127,517, forward strand.
CCGCGATCACCGGGCCGCTCTCGCCGGGTTGCGAGGCGATCTCTTCCAGTTCGTCGGTGAGGTGCTCCGCCTTCGCGGCCTGCGCGATGCGGACGAGAACGTCCCGCCATGAACTGCCCGTCGGTGCGACGGATCGACTGACGTCGACCTTGATCACGCAGTCACCATGTCGTGCGCCGATGTCGGCGATCGCGTTCAGCAGTGCGCTCTTGCCCACGTCGGCATTCCCCGTGACGAGGGCGAGGTAGGAATTCGTGCCATCCATCGCACGCCACGCGTTCCACCGCTCATCCCACCGGGCGACATAGTCTTCCCTCAGCCAGCGCCGAGCGAACCCGGGCAGGGGCTCGACGGTGATGACCGCGCCCACATCCCCCCGCGCCGTCAGTCGCGGCAGCGGCCAGTTGGAATGCAGTTCCGCGATGCTGTCCGTCTCCTGGCCGGCGGCGAGTTCCTTCACCGTCAGCCGCGCCGACATCAGTGCCTGATCGATGCTCTGTCCTTCGAACAGGCTCCGATAGAACCGGGCGCTGAGCGCGTGCGAGGAGTCCGCCCGGATGTCTCCGAGCATGGCGATGACGGCGATGCAGCCGGCATCGAGGAAGGCTTCGACCAGAGATGCGGATGCCGTGGGGGCAAGACCGGTCGAGCAGGCGTTCAGCACCACCAGTCGCGGCGGGGCCTCCCGAACGACGTTCCTGATCCGTCCGGCGGTCCACACATCGTTCTGCCCGGTCGCCGCGGCGTAGACCCGGAAGTCCGGCCCAGCGCCTTCGCCCACGACTCCGCCGTGCCCGATGAAGTGGAGCACATGCGGGCGGAATCCGGCGAGGGCGTGCTGGACGTCCTCCGGGTTCGGGCGCAGCAGCGTCTTGAGGAGGATCTCCTCGTTCTTGAGGTGGGCGGCTGCTTCGATCTTGAACAGCTCTTCCTCAGCCTTGATCAGGTCGTCCTCGGGGTCGTTCCCGATGACGACGAGCACACGGAGCGGGTGCTCCAGCTCGGGCGGGGTCCCCGCGAGCGGCCCGCGGGCGGCTCGAGGCACGCCCAGGCAGATCTTCGCAGCCCCCAGGAACAGGTCGAAGCCGTCGTGACGGAGCAGTTCCCACGGGTAGTCGTTGAGGGCCTTGCTGCGCAGATCCAGGTAGATCCGCGAGTCGCCGATGCGCGCCTCGACCGCCGCGCCGATCGCTCCGGGCGTCAGTCTCTCCCAGAGCGTGTCGCCGACGTACTCGAGGAGCGGGCTGTTGAGGAGCGACTCTCTGCTGAGCACCTCAGACGGAACGACCTGAACGCCCTCGTGCTCGAGCGGTGACGTATCGAAGCCGTCATGATTCGACGCGATCAAGGAGCCGTCGGCGGCGTCGGTCAAGGTGATCGCATCGCCGTCGCCGGAATCCCCAGCAGCGCGGACGGAAAGCACAAAGTCAGCCACGGTGCACCCCTCGCAACGTGTGAAGACTCGAGTCTTGGGTTCATTGTGGCCCGAGTCCGAAATGTGGGCAACGGGTCTGCCGACACAGCGCCCGCTGGTTCAGGATCTCGAGGGTCGAGTCAGCCGCGAGGCGGGATCCACACGACCGGTCGGTCGACTCTCACTCATCCCTGAGGGGACCAGCTCCTGGGTTGATACACCTGCCTCGGTTGCCGTCATCGCGGTCTCTACCGATGCAAGACCGGGTCTGGTATACCTCACTCATTGCGGAGCGCCTCCGCCTCCGTATTCGGCGAACACTGCGCGTCTGGGGGGACTGCGATGAGCGAGGAACCGGCGAACAAAACGGCAGGCCCCAAGCCGGCGGTACCCTGGGGCGTCCTTCTGGCGATCGCGATCGTGATCATCGTGGTGTACGTCATCGCGGTCTTCGTGCTGTTCCAAACTGCTGATGACGAAGGCACGAGCGACGTGATCTGGGGGCGGTACACCTTCCTGCTCGCCGGGTTCGAGGCGATCGTGTTCACGGCTGTCGGCTGGCTCTTCGGACGCGAGGTCAACCGCAAGCAGGCCGAGCAGGCCGAGAAGGCGACGGAAGAGGCCAAGGAGAAGACGGCCGAGGCCGCCGAGTTCAAGGCGAAGGGCGAAGGCCTGCGGCAGGCGATCCTGAGCGCCCCTGCTCCTGCGGGGACACCCAGGGGGTTCGAGGTTCCCGGCGACCCGTTCGCGGCTGTGCGGGAGCAGGCGCGGAACACGACGTTCTGAGCCCTCGCCTGCGTCCATATCGCGAACCCCACCGCGGGCTCTCGCCGTTCTCCGACCATCTGGTCCCCTCCGGCGAGGGGAACTATGGTGTGCGCAGAAGCGGTGTTGCGACGACGGGTGTCGAGGGAGATGGCGTCATGGAACACACGAATGATGCGGTGGTGACTCTCACCGAAGAGCAGTGCTGGAACCTGCTCGCGCGGTGCGAACTGGGCCACCTCGCCCTGGATGCGGACGGCGAGCCCGACATCTTTCCCGTGAACTATGTAGCCGACGGCCCCCGCGTGCTGTTCCGCACGGCGCCCGGCTCGAAGCTCGCGGAGCTCACGGAGCACCCGCGGGTCGCGTTCGAGGTGGACGAGTACGACGACACGTTCGCCGCGAGCGTGGTCATCAAGGGCGTGGCCGAGCGTCTCGAGGTGCAGCGGGAGATCGACGAGGCCGACGCTCTTCCGCTCTCGCCTTGGATCCCCACCCTGAAGTACCGCTGGGTGCGCATCGTGCCCACGCAGATCAGCGGGCGATGGTTCGCACGGACGCCGGAGCCGGAGCGCTACCGCGCGTCATCGAAGGAAGGCGCCTGACTCGACCGCCGACCCGATACCGCGTCGACCAGGACCTGAACGGATGCTGCGGGCCGCAGCATCCGTCTCCTCCGGCGTGCGGACCGGCGAACCTCGTCGTCCCCCGAGGGCATCCGCGACCCCGCAAGCGAGACCCCTGTCCCACCCAGCGGGCGATCGATCGCTCCGCCTCCTCGTGGTGGATAGGTTCGCGCGCACAGCCTCACATCGACTGCGGAGGCATTCCCATCCCGATGACGAAGGAGTCATTGTGCACCGATCACCGCTCGCATCGACGGCGCAGGTTCGACGGCGCGCCCGCCGAACCAGATCCGCCGCCCCCGCACTGCGTCGCGCGGTCGCCGCCGTCGCCGCGATCGCCGTCGCCACCGGCGCGTTCGTGCTCTCGCCCGGGGCCGGCGCCGCAGAGCCCGCCGTGGACGAGTCGCTCTTCCCCGTGCCGGACGTCCGAGGGCCGATCCCCTCCGCCGTGGGCGACCCGGCCGTCGGCCACACCTTCATGTCGTCGGACCTCGTCGGCCACCACCACTACGTCGAGACGGAGTTCATCTACAGCGGAACCGCCAACCGCTACAACGCGACGGTCGCCGGCGGCATCGGCTCCCGCGCCACCCCGTCGCCGACCGCCGACATCGTGTCGTCCGGGCACCCGTACACGACCCGCATGGTCGTCCGGCGGCCGGCTGACGGTGCGGACTTCAACGGCACCGTCGTCGTCGAGTGGCTCAACGCGACCTCCGGCTACGACGTCGAGGCGATGTGGTACCGCACGCACGAGCAGATCATGCGCGAGGGCACCGTGTGGGTGGGCATCACGGCCCAGAGCGTGACGATCACCAACCCGACGCTCGGCCTCAAGCGGTTCGACCCCGTCCGCTACGGCGACCTCGACCTGACTGCGGGCGGCCAGTTCACGTCGGGCGACCCCCTCTCGTACGACGTCTACGGCCAGGGCATCCAGGCCGTGCGCCACGCCGGTGTGCTGGGCGACATCGAAGACGACATCCAGACGGTGGTCTCGGCCGGGGTGTCGCAGTCCGCGGGCCGCCTGTCGGTGTTCACCAACGCGATCCAGACGCGCGGGGAGCCGGTCGCCGACGCCGCCCTCCTCTTCATCGGCGGCGAGAAGATCCGGGACGACCTCCCCATCCCGGTCTTCAAGGTCTACTCCGAGTCCGAGAACGCGACCTCGGTGTTCAACACCCTGCAGCCCGACACCGATGGCATGCGCACCTGGCACGTGACCGGCACCACGCACTCCGACTGGCAGTCGATGATCGTGCGCTATCCGGAGCTCATCCGTGACCAGCCGACCGCCGCACTGGCCGACACCTGCGCCCAGGGCCCGACGCGCAGCCGCATCCCGGAGCGCTACACGTGGGCCGCGGCCACCGAGCACCTCGTGAACTGGGCCAGGGACGGCGTGCTGCCTCCCACCGCCGATCCGCTCTTCACTCCCCAGGGCACGATCGAGCGGGACTCGTTCGGGAACGCCCTCGGCGGGCTCCGTCTCGCGCCCGTCGAAGTGCCGATCGCGAAGGCGGTCGCGGGCTGCGGGCTGAACGGCATCTACGTGCCGTTCGACACGGCGACGCTGAACGCGCTCTACCCCGACCGCGACAGCTACCTCACGCCGTTCTTCGCGGCGGTCGAGCAGAACGTCGCCGCGGGCTATGTGCTGCCGGCCGACGCCGACGAGATGTGGGCGAACGCGCAGTCCTCCCTCATCGGCCGCGGACTCACCTGCGAGGACCTGTGCGCCAACGTCTCGCAGTTCCCGGTGTTCCCCTCGACGCAGTCGCTCCGCGACCAGGTCGCCTCGTTCTTCCTGCCCGGCGGCAGCGAGCTCGTCGATCTGGCCGACCGTGCGACGCTGTCGGTCGCGAAGGGACAGACGGATGCTGCCGCCAAGGGCAAGGAGTACGCCAAGGCGATCGGCGTGCTCAGCCACTTCCAGGACCTCGCCGCCCGCGCCCAGCGCGAGGGGCGCGCGACCGTCGGCCAGTCGGACCTGCTGATCGACTTCGCGGACGTCCTCATCACGCGACTGAGCTTCGCCGACGTCGGGCTCACGGTCGAGAGCCGGTGCACCGGTCCGCGGGCGCGCCTGACGGTCACCGCCGTGAACACGGGGAGCCTCGAAGGTCGGATCGACATCGCGTCGCCACACGGGTCGACGTCAGCGCCCGGCACGCGGGTCGACAAGGCGGTGAAGGAGACGTTCACCACCGAGACCGCGCAGCTGGCTGCGGGCTCCGTCGAGGCCACCATCACCGCGCTGGTCGACGGCGCCCCCGTCGTGAGCACCGCCACGGTGCCCTTCGAGGCGCTGAGCTGCCGCTGAGCCGCGCATCAGACAGTGACGGCGTGCGCCGCGGTTCCACCCGCGGCGCAGGCCGTCACTCCCTAGGGACTTTCGGCACTTCGCTCCTTATCGACACCCGGTTGTCGCGGTTCTAAAATCTCGCCAGGAAATGGCGCAACAAGGGGGATTCGTGCGCCCGAGTCGATTCTCCTGCGTCCGGAACCTGGGGAGGGTCCGATGAAGAATCCGATGAAGAAGGCTGCCGCGACGGCGGCCCTCGTGCTCTGTGCCACGTTCGGCGGCGCCGCCGCCGCACAGGCAGACAGCGCTCCGTACTCGATACCCGCGACGTCGGAGGGCAATCACGAAGCGACGTGGGGTGACAACTGCGAGAAGATCGAGTTCGCCTACGACGGCGTCACGTCGTACTTCCTTCCCGACACCTACACGGTCGTCGTCGTGAAGGCAGGACGCACCAACACCGTCTACGAGTTCTTCGGGGGCGGCTACGTGTCGTCGCTCTCCGGCAAGGACATCAGTCACATCATCTACTGCCCGGGGGACCCGAGCGGCACCTGACAGTACACGACGATCCTCCCGCGGCCACTCGGCGCGGGAGGATCGTCGTTGCCTCGGCCAGGAAAGTGTGCCCCCACCCGCTCGTCGGCGAGCGTCAGTCGGGAGGACGCAGGAGGATCCCGCCGATGTAGCCGAGCACCGCGCCGGCGATGACCAGCGGAATCCCGAGTCCGAGCTCCGTCAGCATCACGTCTTCGACGAGCGCCGACACCACGTAGCCCACGCTGAGCAGCACCGCCACGATCGCCGACTTCCGCGTGAGTCCGCCCTTGCCGGCCAGACCGAAGAGCATCCCCACAGCCAGGAGTGCGAGCGCGATGCGAAGCGGCGTTTCTGCGGCCGCGAGCCCCGTGGAGAACGAATTCGCGTTGCCGATGAGCTCGGGCAGACCGTCCACATCGAGATCGAACGTGGTGTCCGGAGTCCATTTCAGGGCTCCGACGAGCATCATCAGGGCGCCGATGACGACAAGCCACCTGCCGGCGGGCCGCCGGCGATCGGGTCCGGTCTGCATCAGCTCCGCCGTCGCGGTGAGACGCTGCGATCCGTCCGAGACCAGGATGGCCAGGCGGCGCACCCCGACCTGGCGCGGCCGCGGGTGGGGGCTCGACACCGACATCCGGGCGTGGCCGACCGAGCCGGGCCCGATGGTGAGGCGCGGCGGGGTGAACCTGGCTCGCACCAGTCCGTCGTCGGAGTGCCCGGCGAGCACCACATTGAGCGGCTGCGAGCTGCGGCGGTTGTCGACCTCGATCGAGAATTCCGCTTCCTCGCGCGTGCCGATGTCCAGCTTCTCGGGGTGGGCCCGCACCTCCGCCGTCGCCATGGCGGCGGCCGACGCCTCGATCTCGAGCGACGCCGTTGCCTCGACATCCGTCGTTCCGTCGGAAGCGATCACGGTGAACGGGTGAGTCGCGCTCGACCCCCGCGGCGGCAGCTGCGCGCGAACACGACCGTGCGACCTCGTGACGTGGCCGGGCGTGGCGACGAAGCGGGCCGGTGCGAAGGCGAAGGTCAGCCGCTGCTCCGGGTCCCTGCCCGACAGCGAGATGGTGATGCCGGTGTGACCGCCACGGTTGTCGACGTGGACCTCGAAATCGCCGTCGGTCGAGTCGGTGAGTCGGATGGTGCTCGGCTGCACCTGCACCCGGACGGGGGCGTCGACCGGGGCGGCCGGAGTGCTCTGCACGAGGGTCAGTGCGGTCGTGATCACCCTTTCGTCGTTCGTCGCCTTCACGGTGAGCTGGCGGTTCAGCTGCTGGCCGGGCGGAGGCTGGGGCGCGGTGAAGCCCACCGCGACCTCGACCATCGTTCCCGGGGGGATCTCCACCACTTCCGGGGTGAACACGAAGCCCACGACTCCTTCGGGGTCGCTCCCGCTCAATCCGACGGTCTGCGGGTAGTTCGCGGCTCGGTTGTCGAGCCGGACGGCGAAATCGCCCGAGCCCGCGTCGTCGAGCCGGATCAGCGTCGGCTGGGCCTCGAGCGTCGGAGGTGGACCGTGCGGCGGAACGGTCACGACGATGGACGCGGACACATGGCGCCCGGGGTCCTCGATCGAACGCACGACGACCGAGAGCGGAACCCGCTGGGCGACGACCATCGTCTCATCGCGCAGTCCGAGGGTGACGGCGACGCCGAGTACCTCTCCGGGCATGAGGTTCACGTCGGGGTGCTCGACAGAGAGCCACGGCGGCGGGTCGACGGCCTCGAAGACGTATCCGTCGACGATGGCCGTCGCGTTCTCGACGGTGATCTCGAGCGCGGCCGTGGCATCGGGGGTCACGACGACCTCAGGGTCGGCGATCGTCACCCACGCGGGCGCGTGCGCCGCGGGACCGGGCACCGGAGCGGGGGGCGTGCCGGCAGCGGGAGAGTCGGATGCTGCGGCAGCAGGCAGCGGCGGAGGGTCGGCCGGGACCGATCCGACGATCGTCGGAATCGTGCCGGTCAGCGCGGCACCGTCGAGCGTCGAGCCGCCGGAGTCCCAGCCGAGGTAGTTGTCGCACGTCCTGCAGAACCGCGCACCAGCGTCGTTGATGGTCCCACACACCGTGCACTTGCGTTCGGCCATCCTCGTTCCTCCGGCCGGGACGTCGCCAAAGTACATTCGCGCCTGTCGTGATTGTACGGACGGCTGACGACGAGGAACCAGCCTCATGCCTTAACGGGCACGGATCGCTGCCCCGTATACGCCGCGGCCCGAGGACGCTAGGTTGTGTCTCATCGGGGCCCGAACCGATCGCATCGTCAGTGCAGGGGGTCGACAATGCGTGACATAGTGGCCGCGCGGATCGGGCCGAACGGGGGCCCGGATGGGCTTCCGGCGCGCCTGCAGCGCCGCCTTCGGGAGCCATGCGTGCTCGTCGTGGCGCCGAGTGGAGCGGGCAAGTCGACGCTCCTGCGGCGGCTGCACCAGTCCATCGCACGCGGGGAGGTCGTCCACCTCGGCGGTGCGGATCGCGATCCCTCGGAACGGGATGCGCAGCTGCACGTGGCGATGGCTGGATTCGAGAGCGCCGACGCGATCACGCTCGCCATCGACGACGTCCACGTCCTGGCAGGCACGCGCAGCGAAGCCGCGCTGGCCGAGATGACCGCGCGCTGCGACCCCGCGCACCATCTCGTCCTGGCGTCGCGACTGCCCATCGCTCCCGAGCTGACGACCGCCTGCGGGACCGAACCCGATCTCGTCAGCGCCCCCGACCTCGTGCTCCGCGTCGACGAGGTGGCGGACGTCTTCCGCATCGTCGGAGGGAACTTCCTCCCGCTCGAATCCGCATCGCAGGTCGTGTCCGAGACAGGCGGGTGGGCGGGCCTGGTGCATGACCTCGCTGTCTGGTCGCGCTCGATCGAGCCGGATGCGCTCGAGTCCGCGGTCGCCACCGCGCTGCGGGGCGACTTCGCCGCGCCCCGCCTCGAGCGGGCGCTGCGCGCGCTTCCGTCGGACATCCTGCGATCGCTCGAGCTCACCAGCGCGCTCCCCGCCCTGGAGTTCGGTCCGTGCGCCCGGCTGCTGGGAGCGGAATCCGCGACGAGGCTTCTGGACGTCGTCGACGGCGGAGCCGTCATGCACGTCAGACAGCTCGGACGCCGCGCACTGCCGCCGATTCTGCGCCGGCATCTCCGCTCCAGGGCCATGCTGGAGACGCGGACCACGCCGGTCCCCGCAGCTCCGGTCACGGTATCGGCAGGGTATCGGACGACGGCGTTCGACGATGCGGTGGCGCGACTGCGTCGAGGTGATGTGGTGGGCGCCGTCGCGCTCCTGGAGCTCGCGTTGCGAACCCCCTCCGAAGCAGCACGGCACCGGATGGCGCGTCTCGCCCTGCTCGTCATCCGGGAGCCGCTCGCACCCCGCGAGGCGACGCTCGACGCGCTCGACGAGATCGAACGCGAGTGCGTCGCACTCGGGCTCGAGGCCCAGGCGCGCATCGTGCGCGGCGCGATCGCGGCGACGTCCGATCTGCCGGAGCACTCGTGCGCCGAGGTGGTCGCAGAGTTCGATGCGCGCGGCGAAGCCACGAGCGCCGCCATCACCGCAGGAATCGGGTTCGTGATCCGAGCTCGTCGAGGGCGGGCGACCGCTCCACAGGCGAGCGCACTCTCCCGTCGCCTGGAACACGTCGGGCTCGGTGATCTCGCAGCGTGGTCGTGTGCAGCGGGGGCGATCCTGGCCGCGCCGGCTCGCACCGCTGACGCACGTCGTCAGATCCTCGATGCGGAGTCCGCAGCGATCGCAAGCGGGATCGACGGGATCCTCCCCCTTCTCGACGTCGCCCGCGCTCTCGTCGATTCCCCCGCAGACGTGCGCGCTCACGCGGCTTCGGTCCGGCGGCGCGCACTGGAGGCGGGGCTGCCGCGGCTTCCCGCATCGCTGTTCCGTGCCCCGTCCGGCGGCTCCGCACCGGCGTACGTGGAACCACGGCACCCCCATCTCACGGTCGGCTGCTTCGGCGGATTCCGCCTTCGCGTCGACGGGGGCGAGATCGATCTCAGGGTCGTGCGCCCTCAGGCCCGCGCCCTGCTGCGGATGCTCGCCCTCAACGCCGGCGCGCCCGTTCATCGTGAGATCATCGCCGACATCCTCTGGGGCGATCTCGGAGTCGACTCGGCCGTGCACGCCCTGCACGTGAGCGTCTCCAGCCTGCGGCGCTCACTGCCTGCGGAACTGGTCGGGGAGGCGGCGTCCGTCGTCGAACGCGTCGGAGTCGCCTACCGTCTCGGTATCACCGACCGCCGGGACTGCGATCTCGCAGACTTCGACGACCGGCTCGCGGAGGCAGCCGCCGCGAAGCTGCGCCGTGATCCCGACGCCGCCGCGAACGGATTGCGCACCGCGCTCGACCGATACGTGGGGGACGTGCTGCCCGAGGACGGGCCGGCGGAATGGGTGACGGGTGCGCGGGAGCGCTACCGGGTGCGGGCCGCGGAGGCCGCGTCGTCTCTGGCGCATCTCGAGCTGCGCTTCGGTGACGGGCGCGCCGCGGTCGCCGCCGCAAGCCGTGCCGTGGAGATCGACCCCTGGCTCGACGAGTCCTGGCGCACGCTCGTCATGGTGCACCGCAGATCGGGCGACGTGGTCGCCGCCGCGCGAGCCGAGGAGGGGTACCTCCGCATGCGCGTCGCTCTCGGGGTGGAATGACCCTGCCGGGCTCACGAACTCTCTTCGCCGGTGCTGACCGACAGATGCACCGGCAGGTAGCCGGGCACGACCGCCGCGGCGAGGCGCTCGAAGCGGCGCTCGATGTCCCCCGGATCGCCACCGGTGATGGTGACCGTGATGACGATGTGCGCCTCGGCTGCCCCCGGCAGCGGTGCACCGGGTTCGGTCGACCATGCGGTTCCCCCTGATTCCTTCACCTCGACGGTCGCCGCGGGACCGGCCGCGAGCTGCAGGGTGTCTCGGATCCCACCGACCGTCCCCACCCGGCGGTGCAGCATCGGTGCATCGGCGACGATGCGACGGCGCTGCTCCTCGGTCCACTGCTCGTCGATGTCGACGTCGACCCAGCCGGCGAGCCACGCGAGGAAGTCGGTCGGCGCATACTCCGGCCGCACATAGGCCTCGAGGTTGTCGAGCGTCGAGTAGACCGGGGCGATGACCTCGTCGAATGCCGGGATCGCCCGCCCGAGGAACTCGTCCTCCTGCAGGATCGCGGGCAGCCGGGTGAGCAGTGGCACCGGGGTGCCCAGCATCGGAACCATGCCTCGCACGTCACACCCCCGCCGTCACCCGCACACGGTGCTCGAAGCTGAACACCAGGGTTGTCGCCCCGATGTCGACGCGCTGCGCGGGATCGGCCCGCTTGCCGGTCGCCGGGTCGGCCGCGAAGAGCAGCACCTCGTCGACGAGTTCGGTGCCCGGCAGCGATTGCAGCACGGAGTACACCTCACCTGCGAGCACCGGTCGCCCGAACGGCCAGCCGGTCCCCGCCGAGCCACCGCGAATCGGGTCGAAGTAGCCGTAGAGGGCCGCCAGCGCCTCGGCGCGAAGTCGATCGACGGCCACCCGGGGATGCGCGACGATCTTGGCGACCACCGTCACCCCCTGGTACGACGGCGGCTCGATCACGAGCCGCGTGCCGGCCATCCGGCGCGGCTCCAGGTCGTCGGCGATGGCACCGAGCAGCTCGGCGCCGGGAACGAGGTCGTCGAAGGCGATGCGCCCGTCGGCATCGACCGCCGCCGTCGGCACGACCAGCAGGCGCACACCGAGCGCCTCCGGGGCAGCGACGGCGTGCGCACGGGCGACTCCCGGGGCGGCGCGCTTGGCGAGCTGTTCGTAGTCCTCGAGCGTGACGGCACGATCGCGCGTGCGCAGGGCCAGCGGGCCGCGCACCTTCGCCTCCTCCACGGTCTCCCCGTCGGTGCCGTCGTGGGCAGCGGATCGATTGACGGCTTCGCTCACGAACGGCACGGTCGAACGCAGCACCGAGAGCTTTCCCGCGCCCACGTTCCCCGCGAGTCCACCGCCAACGCGGTAGCGGGGCACCCGAAGCGGCGCGCCCTTCGGCGGCGTCGCCCCGTATTCACGGAGGCTCCCGTCCGCCTCTCGCACGGCCGGAGGGAACGTGACGGTCGCTCGAGCACGATCGACCATGACTCTCCGCCCGTCGTCGCCCACCCCGGCGAACGAGTCGATCTCGGTCCACTCGTCCCACCCGCTGCCGGTGCCGACCTCGACGACGAAAGGCTCACCGTCGTCGACCACCGGCCGCTGCTGGAGGACGAACGTCTGACCCGGCACGCCCTCCGAGAGCCCGAGGATCTCGTCGTCGACCGGTCGCGCGTTCATCGCCGCGGCCACCCCGCCGACAGTGGCCGCCGACGCCGCGCGGACGAGCGGTGCCGATTTGTACTTCGGCACGTCCTCCTCGCGCTCGACGATGCGACACCTCAACCAGGCGGCTCGCTCGTCCGCGATCACCGACGGCGCATGATCGCGCCCGATGATCACGACCACCTCGCCGGGCTGGTTGAGCCCGCCGGTCCTGTCGCGCACCACGTCGCAGCGCGACCAGCCGGCGCCGTTCCACGATTCCCACACGGTGGGCGGATCGAGCGGGTCCACCCCGACGCCGCGCACGGCGCAGTCCAGCTGGAAGCCGATCGCCAGGCCCGGCGCGGCGGCATCGAGGCCCAGCAGGAACCCATCGCCGATCCGCGGCGGTGTCCCGAACGCGTCGAACGGCTCAGAGCCGAGTCGCGCGTTGCGGACCGCCGCCGTGTCGCCCGAGGTGCGCCCGACGAACGCGAGCGAGCGGGGTGGTATCGCCAGTTCCGCGATGGTCTGGAAGACCACCGAGCCGGTCTGCTCGGTGCGAGGCGTCGCGACCTCCGTGTGCTCGGGCACGATCACGATGTCGTCCCTCGGAGCGGCGAGCCAGAAGACGACATCGGCGCGCGCCGCCGTCGGAGGGAACAGGGTCGTGCCGATCAGATCGAGGAACGCGATGTACAGCTTGTCGGGGACGCGGTTCAGGCGGTAGAAGAGCTCGTCGGTCATGAACGCGAACGCCTCGATGAGCGTCACGCCGGGGTCGGACACGTTGTGGTCGGACCATTCCGGGCACCGCGCGGCGACGAGACGCTTCGCGTCGTCGACGAGGTCCTGGAAGCGCCGATCGTCGAGGTGCGGAACAGGCAGGGTCATGGCGTCGCCTCCGATGCCCGGTCAGGGATGACGTAGAACGGGAAGACCAGGTTGCGCGGATCGTTCGACCCGCGGATCTCGTAGCCCACGTCGATGAGCAGCAGGCCCTCGTCGGTGCGGTCGAACGTGACGTCGACTCCGGTGACGTCGATGCGGGGCTCCCACATCGCGAGCGCGGTGCGCACCGCATCGCCGATCGAACCCGCGGTCGCGGCATCCGCCGGCGCGAAGACGTACTCGTGCACCGCACAGCCGAACTCCGGCCGCATCGGCCGTTCGCCCGGGGCGGTGGCGAGGATCAGGTGGATGCTCTCCTCGATCACGCGCGCGTTCGAGGACAGCGCGACCCGCCCGCCCGCGTCCGCATGCACGGGGAAGGACCAGCCCTTGCCGACGAACTCCTGCGACATGCGCTCCCCGTTCAGTTGATCTGGACCAGCCGACCCTTGACGACGGTCACACCGGATGCCGACAGCTCGGCGCTGCCTGTCGCCTTCACCGCGACCGCCGCACCGGTCACGTCGACCGAGACACCGCCGTCGACCGTCACCTTGGGGGCGGTGATGGCGAGCTCCGACGAGGCGTCGAGGGCGATCTTCGCGGCCGAGAGTGAGATGCGGCCCTGGCTCGCAGTGACAGTGGCGTCTCCGTCCACGGCGACCGTCGCGTCGCGCCGCGCGACGACCGAGACGGACCCTTCGGAGAAGATCTGGATGCCCTTCTCCGCGGACTGGGTCAGGGTGACATGCTGCGCTCCCGCGTTCGTGGCGATGCGCAGCGTCTCTTCCCCCGGCTTCTCGAGGAACTCCACCACCATGCCCGTGCGCGAGGTGAAGCTCCGCCGGACGACGCTGCCCGATTCGACGTAGGAATCCCAGCCTCCCTGCGGAAGATCCTTGCCGTTGTACAGCCCGCCGAGCACGACCGGTCGATCGAATCGTCCGGACTCGAACGCGACGAGCACCTCGTCGCCGACCTCGGGCATGACGACCGTTCCGCGCTCGGCACCCGCTCCCGCCTGCTCGACACGCGCCCACCCGCTGACGTAGTCGTCGGACAGGGACGGGAAGGTCAGCCGCACCCGCCCGTGCTGGCCGACAGCCGCCCCGGAGATGTCGCTGACGAGGGCGCTGAGAACACCGGGAACCGTGTGGCCCGCGGCGGCGAGTTCGGGGGACCCCACGCCGAGCAGCGAGCGGTCGGAGGCGTCGCACACCGTGAACGCGGTGGTGTACCCCTGCTCGGCGGTGAACTCGTGCCTCGTCTCCGTGACGGTGTATCGGCCGTCGAACGGTGCCCCGAAACCGCGGAGGCGGACCGCGATGCCGGATCGGATGCGGGGGTTGCCGAGGATCTGGGCCTCGACCTCGGCGAACCCGCCGGCGATGCGCGCAGCGATGGCCTCGGCGAGCTTGTCCTGCCGTTGCGGGGTTCCTGTTCCGGCGGCGCTGACGTAGCGCGGGCTCGCGAAGACGTTCGCGACCGCGGCCGGGTCGAGCGTGGGCAGCTCGGTCGTCCGGGTCTTCGCCGGCGCCGTCGACACGACCTTCTCCTTGGCGGCGACGTCCCAGCCACGCACCTCGACCTCCGGCACCTGCTCGGCGCTGGTGATCGTGGCGTGCAGATACTGCGTGTTGCGTCCATGCTCGACCACGACCGGATCGTCGTCCGCGGTCGCCGAGCCCGACCCCGCCGTCGAGGCGCTCGTCGGCGGTCCGAACTGCAGCTTCCGATCGACGACCGAGAACACGCATCCCGAGTCGTCCGCCAGTCGCTTCAGGAAGACCCAGTCGCTCACGTTGTCCTGCGTCGTATGTGCCAGGATCGTCGCTGGCCCGGAGATCGAGCCGACCTCGACGCCGGCCCGCTGCGCCACCTTCTGCACGATGTCCGCGGTCGACATGTCGACGTACGCGGCCACGCGGCGCCCGCGGAACAGCCGATGGGACGTGTCGAGTCCTCGCACCCGGGTGCGCAGTTCGCCGCCGACGTCCTCCCGGTCGAGTGCCGTGACCTCTGCCTCGAGCAGCTTCTGGGGTCCGTCGCCGCCGTTCTGCGACACCGCGAGCGTGACAGCCGCCCCGATGCTGAATCCGCCCTGCTCGAGCACGATCCCGCCGGAGTCGACGAACTCGAGCTCGAACGAATCCGGCAGGTTCGCAGCATCCGTGATCCTGCTGCGCTCGAGCAGGCCCGCGACGGCGGGAGGAAGCGCCGTCCCGCCGACGGAGACGAGCAGCAGGCTCGTGTAGGTGTCAGTGGAGGAGGGCACGGGCCACCTCCCTGCGCGCGACCTCCCGGCCGTCGGCACTCGAGAGTTCGTCGAGGGTGGGGATCAGCACGATGCGGCCCGCACGCAGCCGCAGCGGGTCGTCGATGCCGTTGACCTCGGCCAGCGTGCGCCAGAACGCGGGGTTGCCGTACTCCCGATAGGCGATCGCGGCGAGCGAATCGCCCTCGCGTAGCGTGTGCGCGTGCCGCGGCTGCAGCCCGCCCGAGGTGGGGTTCTGCTTCTTCGGCTCGTTCGCGAGCTCTTCCAGAGCCACGGCGCATACCGCGCGTATCGGCGTGCCGTCGGGCGAGAACAGCGTGTACTTCGCCGAGACGCTCTTGATGTAGCCGACGAATCCGGTGAGCACGCCCCACTTGAACTTCACCCACGGCGCGGACGGCTTGTTGCCGTCCTTCGACGCGGCGGTCGGCGTGCACGCCTGGAAGAGCGCCTCCACGTTCTTCACGACGCTCCCGTCGCGCTTTCGGGTCTCGTCGAAGTACATCTCGACGCTCATCTTCTGCGGCTCCGGCCCTTGGTAGGTGGCGGGCGGTGCAGACGCGGACTTCTTCTGGTTCTTGCTCTCCCACTTCGCCGATTTCGCGATCGTCAGTTCCTTGGGATTCAGCTGGAACTCGATCGTCGTGAGGAGCGCGCCGACCTGGCCCGGCGTCGATCCCGGCTCGTGCACCTCGATGGCGGCATGCACGAGGCTCTTCGTGTCGGAGGCGGTGGAGGTGATGGGCATGGCGGGCTCAAGAGGTCGATCCGGTGTTGACGAATCCGCTGTGGGCGATCTCGAGCGTCTCCATGAGCACCTTCGGCTGGTCCGCGTTCAGCGAGGGCCCGGTCCATCGCACCGGGATGACGTCGTGCAGGTCGTAGGTGGCGACGGTCGCGCCGTCGGCGGTCTTCGCTTCGATGTGACCCGTGCCGCGCGAGTAGCCCGACACGGCCGCGACGACCCAGTTGACGATCTTGTCGGCCGACTGCTTGCTCACCGGTCGGGTGAGCTTGATGTTCGGGTACTTGAGCCTCGTCGGGAACTGCCAGATGAACCCGTTGTTGCCGCCCTCCTCGCGTGATTCGAGCACGACCTCGACGCCGAGCCCCTCGCAGCTCGCGAAGTCGCCGAGGTCCTGCTCGTCCAGATGCACCAGGTAGTGCACGCCGACGGCGATCTCGGTGTCGGTGAGCATCGTCGCCCCCTCCTGTCGGTTCGGTCGGTGCGGTTCAGATTCCGTCGATGCGGATGCCGCGCCGCTCGCGGTCCAGCAGCAGCTCGGCCTTGATCCGGCGCACGAGAGGCACGTACAGCCGGCGCACGAGCTGCTCCACGTTCTCGGAGCCTGCGGCCGTCGATCCGGCAGCGCCGCCGTCCGGGGCGAGGGTCTGACCCGCCCGCGTCAGTGTGTCGGAGGCCGCGCGCATCGCTTCCGCGCCGCCGGGAACCCGCTCGGCGAGCTCGGGAGCGGCGTCGCCGGCGCGCTCCCGAAGCTCGTCGGCCGAAGGGATGTCCGGGCGGTCGGGCAGCGACGAGAGGCCCGGCAGCGATGCGAGGTCGGGCATCGAGCCGATCTGAGGCGTCGAGGGGATCCTGGGCGCCGACGGGAGCGAGGGCAGTCCGAATGCGCGTTGCACCGTGGGAGTGGCGAGGTGCGGGCGTTCCACGGTCACCGTCGAGAAGGCTCCGGCCGGCGTCACCGGGTGGGTCGAACGGGAGACGGATGCCGCGACGGCAGGCTGCGGCCGGAGCCGACCGTCCATGGGTGCGATGTCGGCGATCGCGGCCGGTGCGTCGGCGGCGGCGGAGGCGGAGGCGGGCGAGCGAGGGACACCGCCCGCGGACGGCGAGTGCGCCCGAGTCCATTGGCCGGCCGTGGGAGCGCCGGTCCGCGGCGACGCGCTCGTGTCTGCGGTGCCCGGCTGCACCGGTGCGTCGGGCCGGATCGCCCGTGCGACGACGACGTTGCCGCGGCGTCCAGTGTCGTGCGCCGGCCCGAGCGGCGACGCATCGAGGGACGGTGCGATCGCGCGCGCGGCGACGAGCGGGACCGAGCGCAGCGGGAGCGGGGGCGCCGAGGGGCGCAGCGGTTCCGCTCCCGGCGAAGCGATCGCGGACGTCTCGGCGTCGGCTTCGAGGATCGCCTTCTGATCGGCGGGCGCATCGGCTTCGGCGATGATCGGCGCGGGGGCCGGCGCGTGCTGCGTCACGGCGGATGCCAGCGGAGCACCCAGGCCGGCTTGCCGCTGCACCGATGCCCGCGGGTCGGACTCGCGGCGGCCGATCTGCGCCGGTGACGCGGAGGGACGGATGCCGCCTTCGGCGCGCTGCAGTATCGGCCGGACCGCCGGCGCCTCCGTCGGCGGCGGGGGCACGCCGACCGCCCGCCCCGGCGAACCGGCGTCCGCCGCCGGCGCGAGCTGTGCGGTCAGGGGCAGTGCCGTGGGCGGCGTTTCGGCGGATGTTTCGGGGGGCGTCGCCGAGACCGGCGCCGGTGCGGGCGGCGTCTCCGCGGGTGGAGGGCTGTCCGCACGGCGGGGGGTGATCTCGGCGCCGTGCACCGGTGACGACCGGGCGGGGTCTGCACCCGCTGTCCGCCGCTGCACGGTCTCGAGTCCGAGCGGCGCCCCCAGTCCCGCGCGCCGCTGCGCCGGCGCGGCCGGCCGGCTGGAGGGACGGGGCTCGCCGAGCGTCGGCGAAGCGCCGCTCCTGCCCGCTTCCCCAACGAGCCCGGTCTCGACCGGAGGCGAGGATCCGCTGCCGGGCTCGGCGGGAGACGAGGATCCGCTGCCGGGCTCGGGCTCGGTGAAGGCCTGGATCTCCGCGTCGGCATCGGGCGCGGTGCCGGCGCCTGAGGCGGCCTGGGCGCCGGAAGCGGCATGGCGGGTCTCGGCCGTCTGCGCAGGTGCCGCCGCGTCCTCGACCTCCTCGTCGACGTGCGCCACCGGTGCGCCGTCGGGCGGATGACGCAGACCGAGCTCCACGGCGACCACGCGCTGGACCGGCCCGAGCGCGGAGGCGTCGACGCCTATCGCGCCGGCCGGAGCCGCGCCGTCCACCAGGTGACCCATCGTCCCGAGCGAGGTCGGCACGGTCCGCGTCGCCAGCGACGACACGAACGTCGGCCTCAATGTGACCGGCACGGCGTCCGCAAGCTGTCGCTGCAGAGGTGGGAAGAAGGCCCAGCCGGCGGGTGGCACCGGCGGCGCAGCATCCGCCGCCGCCGTCGCCTCACCGCGCTGCCACGGCCATCGCATGCGTCAGCGCCCCTCACTCAGGCGTGTGTTGATCGCCGCGATCTCGTGCACGTAGCGCAGGCGCTCCGCGTGCTCCATGTCGAGGATGGCGTCGAGCGACCAGTGGAAGTGGTAGGCGACGTACGCGACCTCCTCATGGATGCGGTCGGCCGAGTACGTCATGATTCCCCCAGGCGCCCACCCGCGAGATCGGCCGTGAACCGGTGCGAGCACTCGGGACACGTCACCGCGATGCGGGTGTGCCCCTCCGAGTTGACGCGCCGATAGAAGTCCTGGAGGAACGCGACATCCGACGCGAACATGTTCTCGATCACCGAGCCGTCGACGGTTCCCAGCGTGCCGAGCGACGTGATCACCCGACCGAGCAGCACGACCGTCGTGTAGGCGGCGTTCTCCTGCACGCGTGCGTCGTACAGCGGGAGAAGCTCGTCGCGGGCGGTGGCCAGGCGCATCACGCCGCGACGATGCACCGTGCCGTCGGGGCCGATATAGCCGCGCGGAAGCTCGAAGGCGAACTCGGTGCGCATGACGCCGTCGTCGGCGGATGCCGCGGACTCGACGCCCGTCTCGGCGCTCGCGCCCGACCGCGTCGCGAGAACCCGCTGCATCACGTCACCTCGGACTCGTCGAAGCAGATCGTGAACTTCTCGGTCGCCTGCTCGGTCGCGCCGGCCTTCAGCGAGTTGATCTCCACCGAACGCACCCAGCAGTTGCGGAACTCGTACTTCTTGAGCGAGTCGCCCTGGTAGTCCAGCAGCTCGACCGACGCCGTCTTGCGGGCGCCGGCGACGTCGCCCTGCATCACGACCTTCAGCCAGTCGCTGATGGTCTTCGATTCGGTGAGTCCGCGCGTGACCGTGAACTCACCGGTCTTGGCCCGGCCGATGAGCTGACGGGCGACGTACTTGCCGTCGGAGAGCTGCTGCTTCAGCTCGATCTTGTCGACCTCGTTCTTGAGGCCCGAGACCTCGGTGACCTTCGGGATCTCGATCCCGTCGATCGTCACCTTGAACGCATACGCGGGAGAGGAGTCGAAGGAATCTGCAAGTGCCATGTCAAGCTCCTAGTCGTGGCAGTGGTCGATGGTTCTCACGTCACTCGGTCACCAGGCTCGTTCCGCCCGAGAACTGCGAGAGCTGGAAGACCACGAACTCCGCGGGCTTCACCGGCGCGACGCCGATCTGACAGATGACCTGGCCGGAGTCGATGACGTCGGCCGGGTTGGTCTCGGCGTCGCACTTCACGAAGAACGCCTCGTCGGGGGTCCTCCCGAAGAGCGCACCCTTGCGCCACTCGCCGATGAGGAAGCTCGAGATCGAGCGGGTGAGCTTGCCCCACAGGGCGGGGTCGTTCGGCTCGAAGACCGCGAACTGCGTCGCCGTGAGGATCGACTTCTCGAGATAGTTGAAGAGTCGCCGCACGTTGACGTAACGCCACGCCGGGTCGCTCGACATGGTGCGTGCACCCCACACGCGCACACCTCGGCCGGGGAAGCTGCGGATCGCGTTCACCCCGATCGGGTTGAGATTCTCCTGCTCGGTGCGGGTCAGCTGCGTCTGCAGCTCGACCGCGCCGCGGATCACCTCGTTCGCGGGCGCCTTGTGCACGCCGCGCTCGTTGTCGCTGCGCGCCCACACCCCGGCGATGTGCCCGGACGGCGGGATGAATCGGTTCGTTCCCGAGAGCGGGTCGAGCACCTTGATCCATGGGTAGTAGAGCGCCGCGAACTTGGAGTCGTACCCGGCCCCGACGCGCCGCCAGTTCACGATCTCCTGCGCCGACAGCTGCGGGGGCGGGTCGAGCACGGCGACGCGGTCCCCCATCAGCTCGCAGTGCGCGATGACCGCCAGCTGCACGGCCTTGACCGTCTCGAGATCGACGGCGCCCTGCTCGAACGCCGCCATGAGATCCGGGATCGAGACCATCGTCACGTCCTCGATCTCCTCGAGCCCGCTGAAGCCGGTGCGATCAGCGGAATCGCCGATGTAGCTCGACGCGTCGAGGTCGTCGAGCACGATGGGCGTCTCCTCCGGCTCGGGAACCTCGAGGTCGAAGGTGCCGTTGCGCAGTCTCACGCCGGCGGATGCCGGGTCTGCCTCGGTGACGACGACGACCTTCGACTCTGCGAGCTTCGTCACGAGGTAGGCCGCGTGGTCGGGTTTCGTCGAGACGCCGTCGAACACTTCCGGCGCCTTTCCCTCGACGGTGATCGCGACCTTGAAGGTCCCCTCTTCCGGCGCCTCGCCCTCAGGGTCGGACACCTCCACTTTGATCGGCTTGGCGTTGGGAGAGGCGGTCTTCGCCGTGAAGTCGTACCCGCCGATCCGTGCGGTCTGCGGTCCGGCCGCGATCTGCTTCGGCTCGCGCTTGCCGCCCTTGCCCGTGCCGGACGTCGGAGCGGCCCCGATCCGGACGATGTAGCAATTGCCGCCACCGTTCAGGAAGTAGCCGTAGACGGCGTAGGCGAGGTAGGCGCCCTCGTAGAGGCCGCCGAACTGCTCGACGAACTGGGTCCAGTTCGACACGAGTGTGGGCTTGTTCTCAGGCCCCTTCGGCGCAATGCCGATGAAGGCCGCGACCGCGGTGCCCACGCCCTCGATCGGCCGCGTCGCCGCTTCGATCTCCTGCACGTACACACCGGGTGAAAGGTAGGTGGGCATCCCGGACTCCTTCGCTGGATCACGTGGTTCCAGCGTCCGCGCTCCCCCGCCGCGGAGGGCAGTCTTTCGGTGCGTGCGGGTGGGTAGCGGTGACTGCGCGATCGGGCAGACGGATGCTGCGCACCGATGATTCCGGATCGAGGCTCAGTCCACGCCGAACAAGGATTTCACCGCGTGCGCGAGCGGCGTGTCGCCAGCCCCGCTCTCCAGCATTCCGCGATACGCCCCGCAGACGGAATCCGGATTCGCGGCCTGCGCCAAGAGCCAGTTCATGATCATGTTCTCGAGCGGGTTCGCATACTTGCGGGAGAAGGCCTCGCCGCCTCTGCCCATGTTGCCGAACGCGGAACCGCCGACCTGGTCCTGGTGGATCAGCCCGATCGCACGGCTGAACTCGTTGTCATACCCTTCGATGCGGTCGACGAGGTTGGCAGTGTCTTCCGGCGCCCCTGAACCCGATTCCAGGAAGGCGCTCGCCAGCCGCACCGGCAAGATGGTCTTGTTCGAGCGCATGACCGCGATGATCCGCTTCTCCAGAACTGCGGCGGCTTCCTCCGGCGGGACGTCGGGGAGCGCCTCCGCCTGCAGTCTCTTCACAGCGTCCCTGTCGAGGTAGCCGTAGCGCAGGATCCCGGCATCCGAGAACTCGTATTCGTTGCCGGCGAGCTCGGCGTCCACCACTGCCTTCGCAGCGCCGACACTGTTCATGAGCGCTCTTCCGATCGATCGTGCGCCGTATCGATCGGAGATGAACTGCGTCCACGGGGTGATCAAGTCCGACCCCTTCGCCCGGCGCTCGCTCGTCGCAATGGCCCGCGCGAGAATCGTCTCCCGGAACTCCCGGAAGGCCTTGGCCAGGTTGACGAAGACGACGTCTTCCAGACCCGCGGGCGGGACGAAGGCCGGGTCGCGCTTCTCCGCCTTCGACAGCGCGATCAGGTGATCGAACTGCCGGGCCGCGAGCGAATCCAGCGTGTGCAGTTCTGTCAGGTCGAGCCGCTTGAGGAACCCCGGGAGAACAGTCTCGAACTGTCCGTCTTTCACCGCCATGTAGATCTGCGCGAACGTCGGCGCGGGATCCCCCGGGCTCACGCTCTTGATGTGAGCCTCCGCTGTCTTCCGTCTGCCGGTGACCTTGGGCCGCACCGGCGGCGCCCCCGGGGTGGGCGGCGTCCGCTGAACGGCGAGCCGCAGCATTCGGTTCACCGCCTGGTTGCCCGCCCATCGCTGCAGGTCCAGCAGTCGGTGATGACGAGCCGACCTCATCTCCGCGCCGCCTCGCACCCGCTGACCGGGGGTCGGCCGGTCCGATCCCTGCGTCTTCCGAGCGGCGAATCTCTTCATTGGAGCGCCTCCAGCCAGCACCGCCGTCGCGTTCAGCGCACGGGCACGGCAAAGAGGCTGGCCGCTTTGTCAGCCTCAGCGCGGGTGGCGAACCAAGCCGTCGGCCCGAGGGCGACGACGTGAGGCAGGTCGAGGCGGGCGAGGTCTTCGGCCGAGGTCGGGAAGTTGACCGCGTCAGTGGGGCGCACCGGGTGCGGACTGGTCCAGTGGATCGAGACAGCGGCTCCGGTCAATGTCCCGAACCACTCCGCCAGGGTGATGCAGCATTGCGCGCAGGGCATCCGGTTGATGTCGATCCGCAGCGACTGCAGACTCGCCCAGGCTTCCGGAGGGACATCCCGCAGGACCTGACCAACCAGCTTGAATTCGGCGTGCGAATGGTTGTTGTGCTCCCGAGATAGGGACTCCAGCCGGAAGTTCTGCGAGATCACCTGGACGACATCGCTCGAGACCCGCTCTTCAGGTGCCAGCCCTGGGGTGTCCGGGCGCCCCTCCGGACGCACGATCTGAGCGCCCGGGAAGTCCCCCCAGGCGGTACTGACGCCACCGCCGCCGGGGTGCGCCACAGGTTGCGTGGGCCGACGGCCGGTGAGGGGATCGCGCTTCGATCGCGGCACGACTTCGCGCACGGTCTGGAACCGGCGCGCGGTGGTGAGTTCGATCGCGCTCGAGAAGCGCAGCGTTGCGCCTGCGCGGACCGTGTACCCGGGGCGGGCCAATCGCAGCAGCGCAGCGGGCGCGAGCGGGCTGGCCTCGACGAGCACGGGGATGCTGCCGTCCTTGTCCGGCGCCCCTTCGATGACACGGCGGACGCCCTCCGGGCGATAGGTCGCCTCGACAGCACCGAGTATCGCGGGGATGTCCTGATGCTGGTGCGGCTGCGCGAGCCGTTCCAAGAGGGCCGCCGTGACCTTCGCGCGCAACGCTTCGGATCCGGGCTGCGGCGCGGCGCCCGGCGTCGGGGTGGGCTTCTCGTCGCCTCCGGTCTTGCCTCTGACCCAGGCCCTGCCCTTTGCCGCCTTCTCACTCGCCCAGGCCTTGCCCGCTTCCACCTTCCCCTTCACCCAGGCCTTGCCGGCCGCCACCTTGGCCTTCACCTTCGTGGTGATGCCCTTGACACCGCGGATGATCGGGCCGGCCAGCTTCAGGCCTGTCTTGATGAGGAAGTCCAGCGCCTTGTTGATCGGCTTCTGGATGGACTGGATGATCGAGCGGATCTTCTCGCCGATGCCGCCGATGCCGAGCACGCTCGCGATGAAGCCGATGAGGATAGGCACCATCTGGCCGAGCGCGCTCTCGATCTTGGCGACCACCGCCGAGACGTTGCCCTTGGCGATGTCGACGACGCCGTCGATCACAGTGTTCACGAACTGCGCGATCCGCTCGGCATTGTTCACGAAGAACATGACCACGTCGTAGATGAGCTTGCAGGCCTTGATGAATGCGGCGGCTGGATTGAGCAGGCTGATCAGCCAGGTGATGCCCGCGGTGATGATGCGGGTGACGACGAAGTCCTCGAGCTGGTCCATGATCATGGCCTTGATGTCGCCGATCTTCTCGACGAGCTTGTCCCAGAGGCCCGCGACGCCCTGGTCCTTCATGATCTGGAAGACCTCGACGCCCTTCTCGACGGCGGCCATCGCCTTCTCGCCGATCTGCAGCACCAGCCGGTTGCGGATGTTCGCCCAGGTGAGCCCGAAGATGGAGGCCAGCAGCTTCACGACGCCCTTGAGATCGAAGGTGTCGGGAATCTCGATGCCCGTGTCTCCGAGCTGACCGAAGAGCCAGCCCAGGAGGCCCTTCTTCAGGTGCGTGGTGATGTTGGTGAAGAACCGGTCGATGCCCCCCTTGATCCCGCTGATGAGGTTGCCGAGGAAGCCGACCGGGTCGCCGATGATGTCGCCGATGACGGATGCTGCGCGCGCGAGCACATTCGCAAGCATCGACGCGAGCTGCCGAATGGTGTTGATGACGGCCTTGATGGCCCCGATCGCCTTGTCGACGAGACCCCTGTTCTCGGCCTGGAGCGCCTCGATACGCTCATCCAGGCCTTTGCGCGCTTCGACGTACTTCGTGGCGAGCGTTTCGACGACCTGGTTCTGCTTGTCGTCGACGTCGCTCTCGAGCTGGTCGAATCGATCGCCGATCTCGCCCGCCGCATCGGACCCGACCTTCTGAAGGTCCTTCGGGAGGGACTTCACGTACGTCGCGATCTCGGACCGGCCCTTCGCGATCCGCTGCTTCGCGGCGACCAGATCGCCACCGACGATGTCGGCGACGCGCGAGATCACGCCGTCCATCTGCTTCAGGTAGAGCTCCCGGCCGGCCACGTAGAACTCGTTGACCTTGTCGGGCATGCCGAAGAGCTTGTCCTTGGCCCAGCGCAGGCCGCCGAGCCATCCGCCGTACCGGTCCTTCTTGTACGCCGACATCTTCGCTGTGACGTACGACTCGAACGACGCCTTCGCCTTCGCCTCGCCCTGTTCGAATTCGGCATCCACCTTGGGGTCGATGCCGTCGAGGATCTTCTTCACGTCGGCCTCGGTGGCGGCGAAGATGCTCTGGATCCTCGTCGTGACCTCGGCACGCTTCTGCTCGTCCTTCGACTTCGCCTTGCCTTTGTCGGCGACGAGCCGGGCGAGGGCGGCGACTTTCGTGCCTTGCATGCCCTGCACACCTGCAGCGCTCGTCGCGGTCGCCTGCTCCTTGCTCTGGGCGATCGCCGCCTGCTCCTGCGCGCGGTACTCGGCCGGTGCCGTGTCGGCGTGCGCGGCTGCCGTCTTCTTGTCGGCGAGGGCGCTCTGGAACTCCGGCTCGCCGGACTTCGCGAGCTGTTCGTCGGTGATGTTCGCGTCGGACATCTCCTGGCCGACCTCGTGCTTGCCGGCTTCGAGATTGACCTGCTCAGGCGGGGCCGGCTTCGGCACGGCACCCACCGCCGGAATCGGCGGAGCTTGGCCGGCGCTCTCGGGAGCCATGGGGGTGACCGGTTTGACGACCGCCTTGGACGAGTCGGGTGGCGCCTCGGTCGCGACCTCGATGTCGCGCGTCGACCCTTCCTTGCCCTGGGTGACGAGTCCCTTGACCTCGCCCTTGACCTCGCCGGCCTTGCCCGATTCGGCGTAGTCGTCGGCCTCCTTGAGGGTCTTCGGCGACTTCGCCTCGATCGCCGTCTTCACGGCCGCGATGAACGCCTTCTTGTCGAAGGAGCCGGGCTGCTGGGCATCCATGGTGTCGGCCTTCGCGGCCTTCGCCTGTCCGGCGACATCATCGCTCGGTGCGAGAGCGGCATCCTGGGCTTCCTTCGCCTTCGATGCGGCGGGGGGATGGTCGCGCTTCGCCGCGGCGAATCCCTTGACGTTCGTCGTCACGGCACCGAACGCGGGATCCTGCGCGGGCTTCACTCCGGGCGGAGGCACCGGCGGGAGGAGGAGCTTGTCGCGAGTCATGGGCGCGGGTGCGGGCGCGGGCGCGCTCCCCGCTGCCGTCGGCCGGGGCATCCCTCTCGCCCGAACCGGTCCGACGACTCTCGGTCTTCCCGCCGCTGCTCTTCCCAGGGGTGAGAGCGACGGAACCGGCTTCGGCGGCGGCACGGGCTTCTTGGCGGCGACCGCGCTCGGGCCGAATCCCGTCATCGTGACGGCGAGCGCAGACGCCGGTGGCTTGATCCCCTCGAGATCGACGGGGATGCCGGCGGCCTGTGCGCGCATGAGGCCGCGCTCGACCCTCTCGACGTCGGGCTCGTCCCTCCGGAGTTCGACGAGGGCGCCATCGATCTCGACGATCGCCTCGTCACCGGGCCAGCGAATCCTCGCGGCAAGGAGCGCGCTGACGGCGGCGTTCCCTGCCGCGCGCTGCAGCGTGAGAAGGGCCCCGCCACGGCCGGCTGCGGCACCGGCGGTTCGCTGCCGCCCGGCGGTCAGTGCGTCGGCCACCGCATTCCGGGCCGCGCCGTGCACCAGCGTCATGGCCGCATCGCGGCTCAGCCGGCCGCCTCCTCCTCTTCTTCTTCGCCCTGGCGCTGCACGAACATGCCCTGGACGGACTCGTCCTCCTCCGCCTCGTCCTGACGCTGCACGGGCGCCGGCTCGCTCATGACGCGCGCCGCGTTGTCCGAGGCAGCGCGCTCGAAGCGGTCGCCCGGGTCGCTCACGCTGATCCCGCCGCCGGAAGGCGTCCCCTCGACCGGCCCCGAGCGCTGCTGCACGACGTGGGTCAGCTCATGCGCGAGGGTCGTGCGTCCTGCCGGCGACGCGGGGTCGAAGGCGTCCCGCTGGAAGACCACGTTGTTGCCGACCGTGTAGGCGTGAGCGCCGACGGATCGGGCGGACTCGTGGGCCGCGGCATCCGTGTGCACTTTCACATCGCCGAAGTCGTGCCCGAGCCGCGCTTCCATGTCGGTGCGAACGGCCGGCTCGAGGGGCGATCCGCCCGACCCGACGACATCGAGCACCGGCGAGCGCTGCTCCTCCACCAGCTCGGTCACCGCGCCGTTGCCCGCTTCGCGCTGAAGGCGGAGCATCGCGGCGCTGCTGAGCACGTCGGGTCGGCGCTCGCCGAGTCCCGGCATCGCCACCGGCGCGGCGTGTCCCGTTTCGGTCCCCCGCCGCACCGCCTCCGCGTCGACGTCCCACTCATGTGCGTGCATGGCGCACCTCCATGATCGGCCACTCCCATTGCACTCCTCGGCGCCGTGGCTCGTCGGTGATCTGCCCGTTAGGGCGAAGACTCCTGCCCGACGGGGCGACGCGGTTCATCCGGCCACCACCTCGGGCCAGAACGCGCCGAACTCGCTCTCGACGACGAGGCGGCCGAGCTTGCGGTACTCGCGGTGGACGGCGACGATGCAGTGCTTCATCAGCACGACTCCGCGGTCGGCGGCGGCGAGGTAGGCGGCGGTCACCGCGGCGGAGCGGATGCCTCCGCCCGCCAGTTCGAACGCGCGCCCCAGGAACTCCAGGTCGATGTCGTCGGAGCGCCGCACGTGGGTGCCGAGACTGCGGTCCCACAGGCGCGTCCGCTGCGCAGCATCCGGGATCGGGAAATCCACGATGACGTCGAGCCGCCGCGTGAACGCCTCATCGATGTTCGCCCGGAGGTTCGTGGCCAGGATCGCGAGCCCGTCGAAGGTCTCCATGCGCTGCAGCAGGTACGCGCTCTCGACGTTCGCATAGCGATCGTGGGCGTCTTTCACGTCAGAGCGCTTGCCGAACACGGCGTCCGCCTCGTCGAACAGGAGCACGGCATTGGTGCCGGCAGCCGCGCGGAAGATCCGCTCGAGGTTCTTCTCCGTCTCACCGATGTACTTGTCGACGACGGTCGAGAGATCGACCACGTACAGGTCGAGGCCGAGGCCTCCCGCCACGACTTCCGCCGACATCGTCTTCCCGGTGCCCGAATCCCCCGCGAACAGGGCGACGACGCCGTGCCCGCGACCGCCGCCCGGCCGCATCCCCCAGTCGCCGAGGACCTGCTCGCGGTGCCGGGCCCGCAGCTCGATCTCGCGCAGCGCGCTCATCGGCCCGGGCGGGAGCACCAGATCGTCCCACCCGACGAAGGGCGACACCCGCCGGGCGAGCCGGTCCAGGGCCGAGGCGTTCTCGGCGCGCGCACCGGCCGTGAGGTGGTCGGCGGTGATCACGCCGGTGGTCGACAGCGTCGCCTGAGTCCGGGCGGTGCCGGCGGCGCGCTGCACCTGCTCCGGTCCCAGGCGGAACGGGCCGGTGGCGCCGGCGATGTCGATCCCTTCGGCCGCAGGCCCCAGCGACACCCGCCAGAGCTCGGCGCGATCCGCCGTCGACGTCGGCTCGACATCGAGCATCGCCGGCAGGTCGCCGAACCATCCCGGGTCCCACGCCGCGTCGCCGATGAACACCGTCGGCTGCGGCGAGTCGGCCAGGGCTGCGATGAGAGCGGGCGGGATGTCCGCTGCGATCGGCGCGGCGATCAGGCCGGCGCCGCGCAGGCGGGCCTCACGTGCCGCGAGCCGCGCCAGCCCGATCGCGTCATGTTCGCGACCGAGTCGCGTGAGATCGAGCTGCACCGCGTCGAGTCCCCGCGAACGGATGCTGCGGAGCGCCACGGCGGCTCCCGAGCCGGTCGCCGACTCCCGCAGGTACACCAACCGGATGCCGGCGGCGAGCGCCTGCTGCACCAGCCTCGTGTCGCCCCAGTCGACGCTCGACAGGTCGCGCAGCACGCCGTCGAGCGCCCGATCCGGCGTGTCGTCGCCGAGCAGGTGGCCGACGACACGGTCCGGCACGCGCACGGCACGACCGGGCAGGGGCCGCTCCTCGTCCTCGACGATGATGAGTCCGCCCGACACCAGCGGTCCGGAGATCAGCCGGGCCCGGTCGGCTGCCGAGGTGAGCGGCACCCCGCACAGTTCGAGCGCCACCGCGACCGAGGGGCGACGGCGTCCGACGTCGTCGTTGAGGTAGCCGAAGAACCGCTCGAAGCGCGGGTCGAGGTCTGCGGCGAGCGCGATGACCAGCAGGTCCACGTCGACGAAGCTGAGCCCGAAGGACTCCGCGAGGCGCCTGAGGCGGAGCCGGTGCCCGGCGGCCTCGGCCAGATCGGCGGTCTGCTCGGTCTGCGCGAGCCGTGCCGAAGCATCCGACCAGTCCGGGATCCCGGGAACCCCGGCCAGCAGGCGGTCGACCATCTCGTCGCTGAGGTAGAGGCCGCGGAACGGATCGTCAGGCTGCGGATCGATCGCCCGCCGCGCCGCGACGAGTCGTCGGATGCGATCCTCGATCGCTCCGACCCGCCCCAGCAGGTGGGCGATGCTGGGGTCGTCGATCATCTCAGTCCCCTGTCGGTCGCGCGGCGCGCATCGACGGGAGATCGGATGCTGCGCGCACCGCGTTCTCTTGGATACCGAGCTCCGGCGCACTGAACTCCCCCATGACGCCCGCGGTGACCGGTGGCCCGACGGGGTAGGTGAAGCCCCGCGCCACGGGGGCGGTCACCACCAGATCGAGCGAGGGCTTCAGCTCGCCGCCCAGCGATGACCAGACGTCCGCGAATGCGCGGTCCTCGGGAGGCGGCTGCGCGACGGTGAGCGAACACGGCAGGCCGGTCTCGGCGATGCTCTCGACGACGAAGGCTGCGGGGATCGCGTCGAACCGGAGGAAGCAGCGCAGCAGCGCATCCAGCAGCCGGTGCTCGTCGTCGGGTCGCTGCGTCCACGCCGTGACGAGATACGAGAGTTTGAAGTACCGTGGCGCGGGCGCCCGACTCGTCACGAGGCCACGATCGTCCCGCTGCTCCGTGACGCCGTACTCGCGTCGCTTCGTGTCCTCGCGGATGTCGTAGAGGAAGAGGTCGACCGTGGGCGCATTGCGTCGGGCGGCCCAGTCCTTCGTCGGGGCATCGAGGGCGACGTCGACATCGGCGGCGATGCCGTCGGACGCCTTGACGAGGGCGCGGATGGCGTCGTCGATCTCGCCGATCATGACTTCAGTGTCGGATGCTGCCACCTCCGTCCGCGCCGCGCGCAGGGCACCCGTGCGGGCAGGCGTCGGTTCCTGCTCGGGCAGCGGCTCGCAGCATCCGTTCGTCCCGGTTCAGAGCAGTCCCTCGCGCATGGCGTACGCCACGGCGTGAGAGCGATTGCGCAGCTGCAGGCGCGTCGTGACGTCGTGGAGGACGTTCTTCACGGTGCGCTCGGAGTACGACAGCCGGGTCGCGATCTGCGCGGTGTCCCAGCCGTCGGCGACGAGCTTCAGCACTTCGATCTCCCGCGACGCGAGACCGGTGAAAGTGATGCCCCGGGGGTCGAGCACGGTGCGCTGAAGCCGCCCGACCTGATCGAGCAGGCGCCCGAGCAAGTCCGGTGGGACCGTTCCCTCGCCCGAGGCTGCGGCGGCGATGGCGGCCAAGAGGCGCTCGGTCGTGGCATCCGACCGCCTGACGAGCCCGACGACGCCGCACTCGACGGCGCGCACGAGGTCCTGATCGTCGAGGTGCGCCGCGATCAGGATGACGTGCGCTTCGCCGTTGCGGTGGACGAAGCGGAGCGTGTTCAGGGCCTCTTCGTCGACCGTGTCGACGATGACGAGCACGACATCGGGCGCCACGCTCTCGTCGGGTGTGACGACGCGCACTTCGGGTCGCGGACGAAGGGCGCTCGCCACGCCGGCCTCGGAGATGGGGTCGCGGGCGTAGACCCGCACGGTGATTCGAGTCATGGAGTCCTCCCGGTGACGACGGCAAGCGGCTGCTTCGCCGAGGACCTGGCCAGTCTGACCGGCGATGCTCTTCGCGCACTCAACGTGCGCTCAACGGGCACAAGCTCTGCGTCTCCGGCCGGTCCTTCGGCCTCGCCTGCCGCTGAGGCGGTTCGTAGCCTGGACACATGCCCACTGGCCCTGCGCTCCGTGTCGGCGACAGCGCCCTCTGCAGCCTCGCCGACGGCGCGAAGCCTCACGTAGGCGGGCCGATCACTCCCGCGGCCGGCGTGCCCACGGTCGTGATCGGCGGGATGCCTGCCGCCGTCGCGAACCTCGTGCCCGGTGGGATCGCCTGTGTGTCCCCCGCGCCGAACGGCATCGCCCAAGGGAGCCTGACCGTGCGGATCGGCGGCTTCCCCGCCGCCCGTGTCGGCGATGCCACCATGCACGGGCTGCCGATCGCACCGGGTCCGGGTGAGCCGACCGTGATCATCGGAGGCTGAGCGAACGGCACGGTTCACACCGCGGGGCAGGCCTAAAGGGCAGGAGATCTGCCCCGATAGCGGCTCGGAGGGCCGACCGGCGTACGAGGGCCCACCGTAGCGTCGAAGGATGGCCACGGTCGACATCGAACCCGCCTCCCTCGCCGTCACCCCCGGCGAGTCGCACGTGCTCACCCTGACGATCACGAACGACGGCGACGATGTCGAGGCGTACCACGTGGCCGCGGTCGACGACGCGGCCGCGTACGTGACGATCACCCCGGACACGCTGCTCGTGCGCGCGGGAGAGAACTCGTCAGCGACCGCGACCCTCACGCTCGAGAACACAGGCAAGTGGCCGGTCGGCGACATGATCGTGCGGTTCCACGTCGTCCCGGCCGGACGACCCGACGACTTCCTGGTCGTCGAGGCCATCGCCGCGATCCAGTCGTTCAGCGACGTGGCCGCCGTGCTCACGCCGGAGGCTCTGGAAGCCTTCCGCAGCGCCACGGCCGAGGTCACGATCGCCAACGCCGGCAACGCCTATACCTACGCCGAGGTCTCCCTGTCGGCGGGCGAGCTCGCTTTGACGATCGACCAGTCGCACGTCGCGCTTCCCGCGGACAGCGCCGAGACCGTCGGACTGCGGGTCGGCGCCAGGTCGCTGCTCTGGCGCGGCGCCCCGGAGCAGCATCCGTTCGTGGTGACGGTCAGCCCCGAAGGCGCGCAGGCGATCTCCCTGGAGAGCACCTTCACGCAGAAGCCCCTGCTCCCCCGCTGGTCCCGCACGGCCGCGATCGCCGTCGGCGGAGTGGTGGCGGTCGCCCTCCTGGTGTGGGGCGTGGCATCCTTCGCAGGGCTCCGCGGTGACCCGGTCGCCTCGACCCCATCGCCCACGTCGAACGGGTCGGCGAGCGCGACGCCGCCGCCCGAGCCTGAGGTGAGCGTCGCTGTCAGCGTCCCCGGCCTCGACGACGCGAAGGGGGGCGACAGCCTCTCCGTCACGCTGGAGCCCGACATCACAGAGGCGCCCCCGGACTCCTTGCTCGCCATGGCGATCGATTGGCCGGAAGGCCTCGTGCTCACCGACTCCGATTGCGAACACTGGCTGCTTCCGGAGAGCGAACAGGTGCTGAAAGGCGACCCTCAGCCTGGCGACGAATGCGTCGTCGACGCGTCCGGTGCAAGCACGGCGGCGACGCTGAACTTCTCGACACGGCCCGCGGGAGTCGAAGAGGAGGAGGTGACTGTCTCCGCGAGTCGGCTCCTCACGAGCTCCGGCGCCGGAGTCGAGGAACTCGAGACCGGACCCGGATCCGAGTTCGGTGAAGACGCCGTCGACATCGACCTCGCGCCCTATCCGATCTGGATGGAGGTGGAGGACCTGGGGCCGTCCGAAGGCGGGGACGACATCGTCGTCATCATTCACCACGCCCCGGCGGGCGGCGACCCGGACACCGTGCTGGAGTTCGACGTCGCACTGCCGGATTTCGCCACGGCGATCGAGGAGACCCACTTCCTCTGCGGCGATCGCGGGGACACGAACTGCTTCGCCACGCTCAGCAGTGACGCCACCGAGCAGCGCATTCCGATGCGCCTCGACGTCGCCGACGGCGGCGGAGTCGGACTGGTGGAGGTGAAGGGCGCATCCCTCGACGGTGTCGCCGACGGAGTGGACCAGCAGGTCCTCGGAGCCGAGGGGCTGCTGGTCAGCGAGAGCATGTTCGACGTCGACGTGACGCTGGACCCCGACCCGGAGTTCGACCCCGAGACGGTGAAGGCCATCATCGATGTGAGCGGCGTCGAACCAACACCGGACGTGGACATGTACAGCGGGGGTTCGTGGGACCTCACCCTCAGCCTGGACTGGCCCGCGGGATTGACGCCCACGGGGTCTGCCGAGGGCTGCGACCTGATCGACCACCTTTGTGCGCCGACCGACTTCGACGCCGCGGAGGGCGCGACGATCACCGTGTGGTTCGACGTCGACGACGCCTTCGACGGCGGTGTCTTCCGTGCGAGCGGCGACAGCCTCAGCTACGACCCGACCACCGCGGCGGATCGCGAGGACGATCGCCCGCAACCCCCGATCCCCCTCCCCGCCCATTGGATCGGCAGTGCCGAAGAACGGATCCCGCTCTGACGACATGAAGGCACGGCGAGCATCTGGCGCACGTTGGACGACGGATGCAGGTCGTCGGCGTCGACGAACGGCACCCGCAGGCGGTCGGCGAGAGCTGCGCCGACCGTGGACCTGCCGCAGAGCGCGTCGCCATTCAGTCATCGGTCTGCGGGGAGAACAGCAGGAGCTCCGGCAGGCTCGTCGCGAAGTAGTCGGTGACGCCATCATCGCGAATCGCGGCCGGCGGGGTGTAGGCAGCACGCGCCTCTCCGAGGTTCGCCGGCGGGTCGACCGGGGCGAGGCCGAGCGCGGCGTGTACCGCGTCCCACGCGGCGATCGTCTGTCCTTCGCCACCCTCCCACGGGTGGAACGGGCGTTCGGCGAGGATCCGATACGCGTCCCGCGCGCGGCCCGCCGCGACCAGGAGGTGCACGTACTGGATCGCGAGGTCGTCGCGTTGGAGCGCGATGTCCTCGACATCGGCAAGATCACGCAGCCGCTCCTCATCGCTGCGACCGAGGCGGACGGACAGCTGATCTCGTTCGTACCTGAGCCGAGGGTCGTCGGGAGCGATCGCGATCGCCGCGTCGTAGAGCTGCGCCGCCCGCGTCTCATCGTGCAGGACGGTGTATGCGGCAAGTGCCGAGTTGCGGTAGAGCACTGCGTCTTCGAGTCCGAGCGCGATCGCGCGGTCCCACGCCCGAGCGGCGTCGGTGCGGCGACCATGTGCGAACTGCAGCATTCCGAGCAGGGCGTGCGCGGTCGCGTCGCGCGGGTCCGCGTGAACCGCGGCGCTGAGCGCGTCCAAGGCGTCCAAGCCGTACGGGAACGCCCATGATCGGTCGACTTGGCGTGCCCGCTCGCGCTCGGCGGCGGCATCATCTGCCCGGCCCGCCCGATCCAGCAACGCCGCCGCCGTGTAGTGCGCGATCGGCCCGTAGTTGCCGGCAGCGGTCACCGGCGCGGCGGCAGCGAGCCTCAGGTACTCGATCGCCTTCTCGGTCTCGCCCGCTGTGGCAAGGTCGCGAGCGACGTCTACCAGCAGTCCCGCGTCACCCGGAGCGGGTTCGCCGGCGAGGGCACGCAGCGTGGCATCGAGTGGATCGACGCGCCGTCCGTCGAGCACGACGGCGGCTGCCTCATCTGCGCGGCCCGTGCGGTTCAGAAGAATCGCACGGAGCGCGACACGTCGGGCATCGTGGCCGACGACGCCGTCGAGCGTGTCGAGCACCCGCAGCGCCGCGCGGTTGCGGCCCGCGACGGCATGGAGGCGGGCGAGCTCGAGTCCTGCCCCCGCAGCCCAGGTGCCATCCCATCCCGCTTTGCCGAAGAAGGCCTCGGCCTCCGATGCACGCCTCAGGCGCACCAGCGTGAGTCCCGCGAGATAGTACGCCTCTGCGTCGACCGGGTTCGCGTTCCGGCGTGTGAGGCGATGCAGCGCTGTCTGCACGCGGTCCCACGCGTCCTCGTAGCGGCCTGCACGGTACGCGCGGTCGGCCAGCGCAAGGTTCGTACGCACATCACCGGGATCGCGACGCAGCGCCTCGTCCCAGTACACCACCGGCGATCGGGTCGGGTGACGGAACTGGCTCAGGTGTAGCCCTGTCAGAAAGAGTTCCTCGACAGACTCGATGGCGGCCGGGAGCTGCGGTTCCTCGGCGACCCAGGGCTCCTCGTCCGACACGATGGTGGGCGTCCACCGCACGAGGGACCGCCCCGCAGCGTCGCGGAGCTCGACGACGCACTCTCCCGCATCGACATCGGGAGCTTCGAGGGCGAATGGCACACCGGGAGCCAGGTCGACCCGCGCCTCCGCGACGACCTCACTCCGGCGAAGCACGCGAGCCACCGCTCCCCGCTGCGGCGCGGTGGTCGCGAAGCGTGCGACGACCCCCTCGGCACGATCGACACTCACAGCAGCGTCGGTCGTCGCCTGGTGGGCGGGGCCGATCGCCGGAATGGGGTACCAGTACTGGGTGAACGTCTTGGTCTCGCCCGGGAGGAGCCAGGAGAAGTCCGGCTGGTTATCGGTGTAGACACCCGCCATCAGCTCGACATACGGTCCATCTCCGTCGGTCAGCTGATCGTCCCACGCGTGCCCGAACGGCGCGTTGCCCCACGTCCACTGCTTCTTGCCCGGCGACAGCCGCCGTTCGGCCCAGTGCACGAAGCCGGCACCCGCGGAATGGTCGTACCCGCCGAAGAAGTCCTGCGCGGAGTCGACGATCATGTAGGACGTCGGGACCGGGATGTTGCGGTAGAAGTCGATGCGATCCGCACCGGGAGCACTCGCGGCCAGCGCCGGATAGTCGACGTTGTAGTACGGCCGGTCAGCTTCGGGGAACGCCGTCAGCGCGCGCCGTGCGTGATCGGCGACATACCGGACATCTTCGGGGAAGAACGACTGGTAGTGCTCGTGCACGCGCGCCGCGACATTCGCCCACCAGAGGAAGGTCTGACGTTCACTCGTCCGGTTGTGCAACCGGACGGCCAGCTCCACCACGGTGCTGTCCGGCCGTAGACGCACACCGTGCTGGGCCGACATCCGCGCGAAGGGATCGTGATCCTGGCACCACACCGTCACCGATCCGTCCTCGTCGGTCTCGATGACCGTCTCGACCGGGAGATATGTGGCGGGACGATGGTGCTGCGGCCAGTTGAACTCGACGCCTCCGCTGATCCACGGCCCGGCAAGGCCCACGAGCGCGGGCTTGATCACGTTGTTGCGGTAGAAGAAGTCGTAGCCCGAGGTCTTGTCGTAGCCGATGTGGATGCGACCCCCCAGTTCAGGGAGCACGACCACTCTCACGAATCGATTCTCGAGATGCACCGCGTCCCAGTTCCGCATGTGCGCGTCATCCGCGACGCTCTCGACGAACGGAAGTGGATACACCTTGCCGCTCGACCCCTGGTACACCCGGTGATCGAGATACATCGGGTATCTGCTCGGTTCACCGGCCTCGTACGTCCGAATCGCCAGCGGATCGCGCCACGCCACCGCGCCACCGCGTTCGACCACGCCGCGCAGAGCCGCGGGAATGTCGGGCAGCACGATCCCGCGGTCGGTGTCGGGCTGAGGGCCAGGGGTGGCGTCACTGCTCATCACCCTCGCAACGATACGTTTCCCGGCACTCGCCGAGTATGGTCAGATCGAGGGGCAACATGGATGAACCACTGATCGATGAGAATGGGCCGTACCGGATCGAGGGGTTCGCGAACCAGCGACTGTGCGTCGTGCCACGCCCTCAGGTCGAGCAGGCGCTGGTCTGGCCCGCCACCCGACGCCTGACCGTCACCGACGCCGGCTACTTTCCCGCAGCACGGTGGCACAAGCGGTCCAGGCCGAACGGGGCGGACGAGGTGATCGTCATCCTGTGCATCACCGGCAGCGGAGTCGTGTCGCTGGGTGAGGAGTCTTACTCACTGACCCCGTCGTCGTGCGTGTCCATCCCGGCGGGCACACCGCACGAATACTGGTCGGAACCCACCGACCCATGGACGATCTGGTGGATGCACGTGCGAGGCACGGACGTGCGTGAACTCGCAGGGCCGCTTCTCGGCAGCGCGCATCCCGTCCGCCGGCTGCGCGCACTCGACCGGGTCGTCGCTCTCTTCGACGAGGTGGTCCACCACCTCGAGAGCAGGGTGACACCGATACACATGATCGCGGCTTCCGGCGTCGCGTGGCACCTGCTCACCCGACTCGCCACCGACAGCATCCTGCCGGCTGACGGCTCCCCCCTCGAGCGTGCGATGCGGTACCTCGAGTCGCGGATCGACGGCACGATTCGCGTCGACGAGCTCGCCACGATCGTCGGCCTGTCGGCGTCGCATCTGAGCGCGCTGTTCCGCCAGGCCACCGGGGGCGGCCCCGGCGCGTTCCACACCGCGCTGAAGATGGCCAAGGCTCGCGAGCTTCTGGACACCACGTCGCTGTCCATCACCGAAGTGGCGCGCGCGGTGGGCTACAGCGACCCGCTCTACTTCTCCCGCCACTTCCGGCGGGTGCACGACGTCAACCCCTCGACTTACCGTGCCGAGCACAAGGGGTGACGAGCGCTCCCGCCCAGGCGCCCGACGCGTACGCGCGTCGCCTGGCGGGCCGCTGCCGCGGACTGCAGGATCAGTTGAGAACGAAGCTCAGGCGATAGCCACCACCCGGATCGGCCGTGCGCGCACCGACGACACCTGCAGCGTCGGCGAGACGTCGCCCGGGGCGAATCTCGCGTCGACGTACACCCCCGCCTGCGGATTCCAGGCGAACGCCTTGAACGTCAGCTGCTCCGAGCGGAGCCGTCCCCGGTAGGGGGTGAGGTCGATCTCGAAGTCCCGACCGGACCAGAACTGGTCGGCCACGAACTCATCGCCGATATGGACGCGCAGGACGTCACCGACCCATCGCACTTCGAGGAGAAGCTGGTCGGCACCGTCGAACAGGTCGTCAGGGACCACGATCGGGAACGCCGGCAGCCCTGCGAAGTCGTCATCCGTCGGAGCAGACAGTCGATCCGCCGTGCCACCGAGCCTCACCGGAGCCGTGACCGGCGCGGGGAGATCAGGATTCGCCAGCACGGTGGAAGGCAGCCCGGGTACCGAGTAGCGGGCGAAGACGCCGGTGTCGTCGAGCCTGGTCAACGGCGTCCGACCGAGCGCGGGAACGACGGAGATCGTCGTCGCGCTCTCCGGCATCTCCACATGGAACGTGTCATCGAACCAGCCGGCCCCCCGCCAGAGGACGATGGAGTCCTGCCCGCGGATCTCACCACGCCAGAGCGAAGCCGCAGACGTGGAATCGAGGAATACCAGCGTCGTATCGCCGTACACGATCGAGCATTCCGGGCCGGGGAGGACGTGAGGCCGGACGACCACGGCGTCGCGTTCGGAGCCCAGTACGACGGCACCCGTCAACGCTCCGGAATCGATCCCGCGCAGCTGCATCTCGACCTCGATGCCGTCCGTGGCCGCGAAGAAAACGAGCGTGCGCCCGTCGACGATCAATCGGGTGATCGGCTGTGCGGTGACGGTGACGTCGGGGAATGCGCCATAGCGCCGGCGAAGCGGCCATACGAACGATGCGCCTGGGGGCACCGCGATGGCCCCCCGCGAGGGGACGGCCACCGTGTCCGGGTCTTCCAGCACCACGTCGAACTGGACGTCGTGAACCGCGGGGAGCGGATCGACCGCGGGCTGGTGGTTGTTCACGAACAGGAATCCACCGGTGGAGTCGGCGCGCACGGCCCAGCGAAGGCCGGAGGAATCGGACTCAGGAAGGACGCACGGTCGCGGAAGCAGTTCGGCGCGGAACTCTTCCAGGAAGAGGTGCTGCTGGCGCAGCAGGTGGAAGTGGGGACGCTGCACGCCGTGCGCGCTCAGTGGGGCGGCGAAATCGTAGTCGCGCGCCGGCACATCATTGGGATATGCCGTCGCGTGAGATTCCTGCGTCGTGGACAGCTCGCCCTGCACCTGAGTTCCGCCGTGGTACATGTAGTACCCCTGCCAGGCGGAGCCGCTCCCGAGCTTCGTGAGCGCCAACGCCGCGACATCGGCGGGGTCGACGTGCGGACGGCGATGATAGGCGACCGCCATCCCGCCGCCGAGCTCGCACGTCGCAAAGGGCCAGGGGTCGTCCGCGCCGAGGGACGCGTCAGCTCCGACCTCCGCGGCAGCGCCGCGCACATCCGCGCCGACCGTCAGGTCATCGCGCACGGGGCTGAACGTGAAGTGCATCGGCCCGAAGTCCGGCCACGTCGTGGTGGATTCGTCCCAGAATCCGTCCGAGTACCCCGCGTACACGGGCAGCACGCGATTCGCGGGCAGCTTCGCACCTCCCCATCCCGTCGCCGTCCAGAGGCTCGCGCGGATGCCGACCGACTCTGCGAGATCACGGAGCGCGGCGATGTGCTCGGGCTGATCGTAGAGCTCGTTCTCGACCTGCACGCCGATGATGGGCCCGCCGGGATTGTCGGGCGAGTGGAAGAGTCCTCGGACCTGTTGCTCGATGGCGGCGTACCACGTGTGCGCGTGGCGCATGTAGCTGGGATCATTCGTCCGGTGCACGACCGGAAGACTTTGAAGCCAGTCGGGGAATCCGCCGTTGCGGGCTTCGCCGTGCGCCCACGGACCGATTCTGATGATCACCTTCAGCCCCGCGCCGTCTGCCGACTCCACGAAGCGGCGCAGGTCGCGCGGCCCATCCCACCGGATGTTCCCTTCGACTTCTTCATGAAGGATCCAGATCAGATATGTCGCGACGACGTTGATCCCGCCGGCCTTCATCTTGCGCAGCTCGCGCTCCCAGCGTTCGGGCCGGTCGCGTGAGAAGTGGTATTCGCCCATCACCGGGAACCAGGCTGCTCCATCGATCGTGAGGTAGCGGCTGTTGACCTCGATGCGACCCGGCACATCCTCGGGATCTCCCATGGCGAGCGGGGCAGCCACGGCGTCCCGTCGCGGCGGGACGACCACGCGCAGCGGGGACGCGATGTCGCTGGATCGGGCAAGCTCATCCTCGAACGTCTGGGTCACGCGAAGAAGTTACGCGCACCGCCTCCCGGAATCCACTGACGATCGGACGGAATACCTGGACGATCCAGTCGGTCCGGTCGATCAGCCTGCTGTGGGCGCGTGGCTGGTCGCGTAGCTGACTTGTCGCCGGCGGTCGACGACTCTGTTGAGGCGCTCAGTCATGAACAGGCCGAGTGCCACGAGCAGTGCGAGGAACAGAGGGAAGATCCACATTCCGGTTCCGGTCGAGATCGCGCCGAACAGCGGCGGTACGAGGGTTGAGCCGGTGTAGGCGGCGGCCATCTGGATGCCGATGATGGCCTGGGAGTTGTCGCGGCCGAAGTTGACCGGGGTCGAGTGGATGATTGCGGGGTAGATCGGCGCGCAGCCGAGCCCGGCGATCACGAGCCCGGCCAGAGCGAGCACGTCCGTCTGCAGCGGAAGCGCGAGCATCGCGACGCTGACACCCACCAGGGCGAAGCCGCCACGGATCATCGACCGGTCACCGAGCCTGTCGGCGAAGAAGCCGGCCAGGAACCTCCCCGCTGTGATGCCCAGCAGGAAGAGGGAGGCGAAGGCGGCCGCGGTGGCAGGGGTGACTCCGCGGT
This sequence comes from Microbacterium sp. NPDC056569, assembly GCF_042793475.1. NCBI lineage: Bacteria > Bacillati > Actinomycetota > Actinomycetes > Micrococcales > Microbacteriaceae > Microbacterium > Microbacterium sp. NPDC056569. The sequence continues at coordinate 167,768 of NZ_JBHTUV010000008.1, forward strand.
CGGCGACGAGGTATGTCGAGGCCCAGAGGATCGCGGTGCTCTCGAGTGCGCAGTAGGCGAAGAAGGCAGTCAGGATCAGCAGGACGCCGGGTATGCGGACGGCCTGCGCCAGTGGGATGTGGGTGCTTCGCGGCCCGGGCTCCTCGGCGTGCGTCTCTCCCGTGTCGCCGGTCGGCCCGGCAGCGGTCGGCGCAATGGGGTTCACTCTGCGCCAGAGTGGGATGCTGACGAGGAGCCCGAACGTGAGGGCGACCTGGATGACGCCGATGATGAGGTAGGCGCTGGACCAGCCCGAGCCGGACGAGAGGGCGTAGCTCATGATGAACGGGCTGATCGACGCGCCCAGTCCCCAGCAGGCGTGCAGCCAGTTCATGTGTCGGGCGGCGTAGTGCACCGCGACGTAGTTGTTGAGCGCCGCATCGACCGCGCCCGCACCCAGGCCGTAGGGAATGGCCCAGAGGCACAGCATCCAGAATGAATTGCTCATCGAGAAACCCACGAGCGCGGCCGCGGTCATGCCCACGCTGACCGCCGTGACGACACCCGCGCCGAATCGGCGGGTCACCCGTTCAGAGGCGAGGCTGGAGAGGATGGTGCCGCCCGCGATGATCATGGTGAGGCCGCCGGCGAACGCCACCGGCACGCCGAGGTCCTGATGCATGACCGGCCAGCCGGCGCCGACGAGCGAGTCGGGCAGTCCGAGACTGATGAAGGCGACGTAGATGATCGCGAGCAGGAGCGAATACACAGGGGGCGTTGCCTTTCGTGAACCTCGATGCAGCCATGGCGACGGAAGAAACCGTGAGCAGGTACGATCGTACACACTATGGGTACGATCGTACACATCTGGTGTAGGTTCGTCGTATGACTGCGGACTACTTCGCCGGCGACCTGCGTACGAACCGGGAACGGATGCTCGCCGGGGACCTCTACATCGCGGACGATCCCGAGAATGAACGACTCCACAGGCGCGGAGTCCGCCTTGCCGACGCGTATCACCGCGCCGATGTCGCGGGCGACCCGGCGGCCAGGACGATCCTCGCCGAGCTCCTCGGCAGTCTCGGCGACGGCGCCCACCTCAACCCACCGCTGTTCGTGGATTACGGCGAGAACATCCATATCGGCGCCGGCACCTTCGTCAACTACAACCTCACCGCCTTGGACGTGGCCGCCATCACGATCGGGGCGGACTGCCAGATCGGGCCCAACGTCCAGCTCCTGACTCCCACGCACCCGATCGACCCTGCGCCGCGACGGGACAAGCTCGAGGCGGCGCAACCGATCACGATCGAAGACAACGTCTGGCTCGGCGGCGGTGTCATCGTGTGCCCAGGCGTGACCATCGGCGAGAACTCGGTGATCGGTGCCGGGTCAGTCGTCACCAAGGACATTCCGGCCAACGTCGTCGCCGTCGGCAGCCCCGCCCGAGTCATCCGCACGATCGGGTAGTTCCATGGTCGCTCAGCAAGGCACACCGGGCTCCCGCCTCGGCCGCCGCAACGATCCCGACCGTCGTGACCGGATCATCGATGCATGCTTGGACGTCATCGCGCGCTCCGGCGTGGCCGGCGCGTCCCACCGCAAGGTTGCTGCCCACGCGGGGGTGCCGCTGGGCGCGATGACGTACTACTTCGACGGCATGGACGATCTGCTCCGGGAGTCGTTCACCCGATTCGCCACGACAGTCAGCGACAGATTCGAACGCCGCATGGCCGCCGCGCAAGACCATGACGCCGCTCAGGCGGCCGTGACCGCCATCATCCTCGAGGACGTCTTCGGCGACGACCGTGACCTCGTGTTGTCGCACGAGCTCTACACCCTCGCCGCCCGGGAGCCCGCGTACCGCTCGATCACCAGCGCATGGATGCAACGCAGCCGCGCTGCGCTCGAGCGTCACTTCGACCCCGAGACCGCACGCCTGCTCGACGCGCTCATCGAAGGGCTCACCATCCACCGCGCCCTCGACGCCGAGGCTCGCGATCCGCGCGAAGTGGAGCGGGCTGTCGCCCGCATCATCGCCGCCTAGCGACTGCCCTCAGTGCATTGCGGTGCAAGGCCGCGCGAACCGCGTGCGCACTCGGTCCGCTCCACGCACACCACGCATTCGTCCGAGAGGCGCCGGCGCCGAGCTCACACAACGCGAAAACCCCCGGTCGACCGGGGGTTCTTCCGGGGAGCGGGAGGGATTTGAAGCACGCAGAGCCACGTCCGCCTCGATCCCGCTCGATCCGTCGTGGCCGATTTCCGCGTGGTCATGCGGCTCGAGTAGGCGCGGAACCTGATCTGCTTCGCTCCGGGTCCACGCCGTTCCGGATCAGCCGTGGGCATCACGTGGGCACGGAGTCGTGACATGCCACCCCCGGAACAGCCACCCTGGGCAACTAGTTGCACAACGTCTCGTGAAATCACCGTACAACACGGCGAAAGCGCTCTCCCGTCGCGTACATTTGCAGTTGTGAGCACCTCGAACCGCAGTGGCGCGACGCGCGGTCCCGAGCCTGTCGGGCGGGCGAATCTCGCTGATGTCGCGCGATTGGCCGGCGTGTCGACCGCCACGGCGTCCCGAGTGCTCGCGGGTCGCGGGACCGGCAAGGCGGCGAGCCATGCCCGAGTGCTCGCTGCCGCGGACGAACTCGGCTATGTGGTGAACGGGCTGGCGCGGTCGATGATGGGGGTTGGACGGCGCAGCATCGCGTTCGTCTCAAGCCAGATGGTGGGCCCGACGTTCGCTGCGATGGCCTCCGGCGCTGAGAGTGTCGTGACGGCCCACGGCCATCTGTTCATGATGTGCACCACCCACGGCGACCCGGCGGTCGAGGCCGAACTCATCGACTCGCTCAGCGAGCAGCGGGCTGCGGCCGTGCTGCTGGTGGGCTCGACGCCAACCGATGACGTCTTCACGGAGCGCGCGGCCACCTACGCCGACAAGCTGGCTCGCGTCGGCGCGCGGCTGATCGTCTGCGGCCGTCCCGCTGTCGAGGGGCTGCCGGAGATCGCAAGCATCGACTACGACCACGTCGGCGGCATCGAAGCCGCGGTGGCGCACCTCGTCACCCTTGGCCACCACCGCATCGCCTATGTCGGCGAGACCGACCGAATGACCACTTCGCAGCAGCGCTACCTCGGCTATCGATCCGCGCTCGAGCGGGCCGGAATCGAACTCGACGAGTCACTCGTGATGCACACGGACAACTTCACGGAGCAGGCGGAGGAGATCCTGCACCCGTTCCGTGCCGAGCATCCCGACGTGACCGCGTATGTGTGCCAGACCGACATGATCGCCGTCGGAGTTTCGGGCGCTCTCCGCGCCGAGGGAGTGCGGTTGCCCGACGACGTCTCGGTCGTCGGATTCGACGACATGCCGCTGGCGGGGTACCTGACGCCCGCGCTGTCGACCGTCCATGCGCCGTTCCGCGAGGTCGGCGTGCTCGCCGGCCGGATCGCCGTCGGCGACGTCCCGTACGAGTCTCCGATCGTGCTGCCGAGCGCGTTCATCGCCCGCGATTCTTCGGGGCCTCTTCGCGCGAAGTAGCCGCGGCGCGTCGGCTCAGCGCGTGAACACGTCCAGCTTGTGAAAGAAGTCCTCGAACATGAGCCGCGTGTCGACGCGCGTCATCACCCTGATCCGTCGCGCGTCAGAGCAGGTCCCGGCATAGTGGCCGCGCGCGTCGATCGCCGGCGCTGGTCGCCACTGCCAGCCCGACGATGAGGCATCAGGTCCGTAGAAGGACTGCAGCGCGGTGACGAGCACGAGCGGGTTGTCGCCGAGGCAGTAGGTCTCGCCGTCCAGCGAGCCGTGGCCGTGGAAGTCTCGCACGCGGTCGATCGCATCCGAGAGGTGACGCCCGAGCTCGCCGCCGTCGCGCACGCGGGCGTCGAGTTCGGCAGTCGAGACCAGGCATTGGCGGTAGGCGTCTCGCGGCACTTGCCAGAACGGGATGCGGGACGCGAAGACCTCGCGCGCGGCCACCGGGTCGATCGCGAGGTTGTACTCGACGGGCAGGGTCAGGGCTGCTGGGTCGTCGTAGGCATGGCCGCCGATCCAGACGAGGGTGAGCCTGTCGGCGATGTGCGGTGCCGCCCGCAGTGCCGCAGCGACGTCGGTGAGCCCCCCGCCCGCCGCGTAGTACAGCGGCAGGTCGGTGTCGTCGCGCAGCGCCTCGCGGACGATGGCGTCGACCGCCGCGGTGGAGTCCGACCCCGGGGCATCCAGTGCCGCATCGCTGCCTGCCACCACCGGGATGCCGGCACTCATCCGCCCGAGAAGGTCGCGAGCGATCGAGGCCGCGTTCTGAGCCTGGCGGTCGCCGGGATCCATCGGGTCGCCCGGTGACAGGTGCGACGCGATGACGAGCGGGATCTGCACACTCGGCGACAGCACGTGATGGACGAGCTGGAACAGGTCGTCGGGATCGCCGGAGAAGTCGTTGTCGACGATCACCCGCAGACGGGGTCGTGGGCGTCGAGGATCGGTCATGCCCGGGCCCGCAGCGATGTGCTCAGGACGTCCGCAGTCCAGCCGCGTCCGTCGAGGTCTTCGGCGCGCACGCCGAAGAACATCCCGGTGAAGCGGAGTCGGGGGCCATGGTCGTCTGATAGCGTCCAGGCCGGGTACTCGCCGTCGACCGCGTTCCATTCCCCCGTCGTCGTCGCCCACGCGAAGGTGAGGGTGGCCCCGTCGAGGTGGGCGCGCAGACGCAGTGGCCCGTCCGGAACCGGCACCGCGGCCGAGCGCGTCGTGCGAGCCCCATCGCGAGCCACGATCCTGATGCTGCCCCCCGCCGCTTCGTCCCAGGACTGCTGCATCCAGATCCAGCCCTGACGGTCGTACCAGGCGATGATGCCGGTCGCTTCGCGCGCGGTGCGGGGTGCGGCGTCGATCACCGCCTCGAAGGTCGTGCGGTGCTCCTGCACGCGTGTGAGGAGCATCGACTGCTCGAACACCGACGCGGTCGAGTGGCCGCCCCGCAGCCGCAGGGAGCCGGGGCGCGCGCGCAGGTCGAAGACGTCGGGGGCGGGCGCGACGCGCAGGGTCGACCAGCGGCGGCTGTCCACCCGGTCACCGGCGAAGCCCTCGGTCCACGAGCCGCCGTCGTCGGACGGTGCCGAGTCCTCGGCAGGCACCGGGGTGGTCTGGACCGCGACGTCGAGCGCGGCATGATGGCCTCCGTCACGCAGGCGCAGCCAGCCGTCCTCGAAGACCACGGCCTGGATCGAGGTCTCGCGCCCCAGGGTGCAGTACCGCTCGCCGAGGTGCAGCGTGGGTCGGCTGGCGAGGTGTGCCAGCATCCATTCGCCGTGCGGTGTCTGGACGAGTTCACCGTGCCCGGCTTTCTGGAGCGGGGCGCCGGGGGCATCGCGACCGGTGAGCATCGCAGGCAGCGGGTCGCGCGCGTAAGGCCCGGTGAGGGCGCGGGATCGGGCGGTGGTGATGCTGTGATTCCAGCCCGTGCCACCCGACGCGATCGTCAGCACGTACTCGTCGCCGATGCGGTACAGGTTCGGTCCTTCGACGAGAACGTCCTCCTGATAGATCGTCGTCGCCTCGCCCGAGACTCGCTGTTCGTCGGGAAAGTACTGCTCGATCGCGAGCCCGCTGAACGAGGGGTGCTCCGGCCGGTGGTCCCACTGCACGCCGATGATCCAGTGGGTGCCGTCGACGTCGTGGAAGAACGAGAAGTCGAATCCGCGCGACCCGAGGTGGACCGGTGCCGACCAGGGGCCGGTGATGCTGTCGGCGGTGACGAGGTAGTTGTCGATGTCCTTGTCGTCGCCGTCCATGGTCCGCACGATCGAGTACGCGAGCCAGAATCTGCCGTCTGCGTGGCTCAGGCTCGGCGCCCAGACCCCACCGGAGTCGGGGACGCCACGCAGGTCGAATCCCTCGGTGAGGGCGTGCCCCAGCACGGTCCAGTTCACGAGGTCCCGCGAATGATGGATCCGGACGGCAGGGTGATACTCGAACGTGCTCGTGGCGAGGTAGTAGTCCTCGCCGACGCGAACGATCGACGGGTCGGGGTTGAACCCCCGCAGTACGGGGTTGTGAATCGTCGCCATGCGGCGGGGCCTCACTCAGGGTGTGATCGGATGCTGGAATTCCTGACCTGTGACGAGTCGTTCGACCTCATCGGTGGCGGTGGCGCCGAGCCGACGCAGTTCGCTTCCCGTCGAACCTGCCAGGTGCGGCGTCAGGAACACGTTCGGCAGCGTGTACAGGGGGTGCCCGGCCGGAAGCACATCCGGGTAGGTCACGTCGAGGATCGCCCGGAGTCGTCCTGACTGGAGCTCGTCGACCAGGCCATCCTGGTCGACCAGTCGCCCGCGTGCGGTGTTGATCACGGTCGCCCCGTCAGGAAGTGCTGCGAGCACATCGCGCGAGATCATGCCACGCAGCGCGGGGATGTCGGGGGTGTGGATCGACAGGATGCGGCTGCGCCGCGCGAGCTCGACCAGGTCGCCCACGATCTCGACCCCGAGCGCGGCGGCGCGATCCGGGGTGAGGTACGGGTCGTAGACGAGCACGTCCACGTCATAGTCCGCGAGCATCTCGATGGTCAGCGATCCGATGCTCGAGGCGCCGACGATGCCGATCGTCGAGCGGTAGAGGCCCGTGTGAGACAGCTCCGCCTCGCGATCGATGAACCGCTGCTCGGCTCCGTACCGCCGCGAGACCCAGAAGGCCTCTTTCGCGGCGAGGACGATCATCGCGACGGTGAACTGCGCGACCGGGATCGCATTGACGGCACGCGCGGACGAGACCACGATCCCGCGATCGTTCGCGGACGAGTCGAGGAAGCCTACGCCTCCGCCCCAGTGCACGACAGCCCGCAGCGAGGGCAGCGTATCGAGATCGGCGGGACCGAGGTCGGGTGTGCCCCAGCCTGTGACGAGCAGTTCGGTTCGCGCGCGCTCCTCTTCGGACAGAGCGTCGAGCGATGTGATCATCCGATCGGTGTCGACATCCAGCATGTCGCGCAGCTTCGCGAGGTCGTCCTCTGTGAAGACGAGGTCCCGGGCATCCGAGGCCATCACCATCACGGCCTTCATCAGATCGCCTTTCTCGTTGCGGTAGTCGTGTGCACGACCGCCGGGCTGGGTGTCGACGCGAAGCACGCGCGCCGCTGTCCCGGGCGCGGTTCGCAGCAGGAGCCCGTACCGGGTGCTGACCGCGGACCAGTCGGCCGGCGCGGCGGGGAACAGGAACGACGCCTCGCCGAACACGCCGGGGATCAGCACTTCGCCGGGTTCGGCACCACGGTCCCAGACGAAGATCAGGTCGGCGTCGGAGGTGTGCAGACCGAGGCAGATCACCTCGTCGTCCCACCCCGGAAGGCCCAGCGGCCAGAACGGGGTGGACTCGGCCAGCCCGGCGCGAAGGTCCTTGTGCAGCGCCGTCGCCTCCGTCACCAGCGCCCACTGCGATGGCCGCAGCCGTCCGAGGAACCCCGAGAGGTAGAGACGTCCACTGAGCCCGGTCACGAGGGTGAACGCCGTCTCGGCATCGGTCATGTCCGCCGCCGGATACGCCCAGTTCCCGCACTGCTCGGGCAGGATCGAGGCGGGAGCGGACGCCGCGACAGGCGGGTAGCGGAGGAAGTCCTGCTGGTCGGTGGTGGACTGCAGGTGCGTCACGGCGAGGAGTCCGTAGTCGGCGCGCATCGCACCGGAGCTGCAGTTCTCGAGGAGCAGCCCCGGGTGGCGCTCTTGCACGGCGACCAGCCAGTCGCGGTAGGCCCGCACATGCCCGAGCAGACCTGCGCCGGCACCCGCGGCATCCGCTTCGGTTCCCGCGCCGGGATTGATGTTGTAGTCCAGCTTCAGGTACGAGATGCCGTACTCGGCCACCAGGTGATCGACGGTGGCATCGAGGTGTGCGCGGGCGGCAGGATGCCGGAAGTCGAGGTGGAAGCGCTCGTGCTCCTGCACGCGCACGCCGAACCGCGTGAAGAACGCTTCGTCGGGGAGCGTCGCCGCAGCGGGGCTGCGCACCCCGACGACCTCGGGCTCGAGCCAGAGCCCCGACCGCAGGCCGTGCCGGTGGATCTCATCGACCACGCCCCGTAATCCGGCGGCATCGAATCGGGTGGAGGCCTCGCGCCACTCGCCGACGGTCGACCACCAGTCCCCGATCTCGGGATCGGCGAACCACCCGGCGTCGATGCAGAACACCTCAGCGCCCGCCTCGGCGGCCGCTCCGATCAGCGGGAGCAGCTTCTCGGTCGAGGGCTGACCCATGAGGGTGTTCATGAAGTCGTTGTAGACGATCGGCACGCCCTCGGCCGCGGCATCCGGTCGCAGCGTGCGACGGTACGGCGTGAGCGCCGCGAGGGCGCCGTCACGACCCACGGCCGAGACGGTGAGCGCGACCGGCACCGCATCGAACCCCTCACCGGGGCCGAGCGCCTGCGCGAACTGGTGCTCGAGGTCGGTCGGGCCGAGCAGGGTGAGCACGGCGCCGTCCGCGCCCTGGCTGATGTCGACGTGCCAGCCGGCGCTCGACTCGATCTGCCATGCGATCGCCTCGCCGGTGGTGGTGTCGGCGAGAGCCCCGACCGGCAGCAGTTCGCCGGTGGACCAGGCGCCGTGACTCGTCCACGAGCCGTGGCCACGGCCATCCTGACCGTGGATGGGAAGGGAGAGATCCGGGACGCTGTCACGCAGCGGCGCGTCGAACCATCGGTTCTCGGCGAGCCATTCGCTGCGGGCGGTCGAGACGACGATGCGGTCGAGGTCGACCTCGGAGCGTGCGATGCCGATGGTCGCGGAGCCGACCGCGGTGAGGACGACTGTCTGCGCAGCGGTGTTGGCGACGCGGGTCTCGATGCGGATGCTGTCGGCCGTCGGGGTGGTCAGCCGGGTCGTCGCTTCTAGACCGGTCACCGGATCGAGCTGGGTGACGGTGAGGCCGTCGCCGTCCCGCTCGACCGCGCCGACCCGCAGACGCTCGCCGACCGCCGAGCGGTAGTACGCCTGGCTGGTGCGAGCACGCTGCTCAGCCGCGGTGAAGACCTCGACGAGTGCGACGGCGCGACGACCGACGAGCACCGAACCCGAGACTCGAAGGGAGGCGGGGCGGTGGTCGCCCCACTCGAGCGTGAACCCGCCGATCGCGGCCGCGCGGGATTCAGCCGCATCGACATCCGGGATCTCGACGGCATCGAGAGTGTCCGTCATCGGGTCGCCACCACCCGGTCGAAGCCCAGAGCCCGGTTGCAGATCCGCACCGCCACGGCCGCGGCGGCGGGCGCGAAGACCCACGCCACCGCGCCGACGACGGGAAGCATCGTGGCGGCTCCCGCGAGGCTCACCAGCAGCAGCCAGGCGAGCGCGACATGGGGGCGCCTCGCGATTCCGCCGACAGCGGCGGTGAGCAGCGCGATCGGCGACACCCGTTCGCGCAATGCGACGGAGGAGATTGCGATCGCGAGGATCACCGCGACGGCGGCCGTGCCGACGGCCATGAGGAACACGATGTCTTCGTGACCGAACAGGGCGAGGTCGTAGCCGATCAGTAGCGCGGCGACGACGACGCCGACCGCCGCCCACGTCATGGTGCGGAACGCCGAAGCGAAGCCCGCCCAGAATCGACGACCTGCCCGGCCGCTCGCGCCCTCTGCCCGAAGCACCTCGGCCGCGAGCAGCAGACCGTGCACGGCGGGGAACACGGGAAGCAGCGACAGCGCGCCGAGCCCGATGGCCAGGTGGGTCGGCTGCCAGCCGACGAGAGCCTGGAACGCGAGCACCGGCGCGAGACAGGCGACGAACGAAACCGAGACGGTGAAGTACTGGAAGGTCGCCAGCAGCATCGTCGCGACCGGCCCGTCGTATCCGAGCAGGCGCTGCATCCGCGACGGCGGGCGCCGCGATGTGAGACGTGCGATGGTCATCCCTTCACCGCCCCGACCGACATGCGCTTGATGAAGTAGCGCTGGAACGCCGCGAAGATCGCGATCGACGGGACGATCGCGAGGATCGCACCGGTGTAGATGAGCTGCCACTGGGAGGTGAGCAGTCCCACCATGCGGTTGATCGCCACGTTGATCGTTCCCGCGTTGGACGAATCGAGGAAGACCAGCGGGATGAAGAAGTCGTTCCAGAGTCCGAGCGCCTGGATGATGACGAATGCGCTCGTCACAGGCAGCAGCATGGGGAAGACGATCGACCAGAAGGTGCGGAACCGGCCGGCGCCGTCGACGTGCGCGGCTTCCTCGACGTCGATGGGGATGCCCTTGATGAAGCTGCAGTAGAGCAGGATGCCGAAGCTCGCCGCCCCGCCCAGGTGCACCAGGATGACCGCGGTGAGGGTGCTGTAGAGGCCGACCTCGTTGAAGCCCTTCACGAGCGGGATCATGCGCACCTGGAACGGGATCATGAGTCCGGCGATGAACAGGATGTAGAGGAAGCGCCCCCACGTGCCGCCGATGCGCTCGATGCCCCACGCTGCCATCGGCACGATCGCCACGAGCAGCACCACCGTGCCGACCGTGATGATGAGCGTGTTCAGCAGGGCCTCGGCGTAATCGGTTTGCTCGAACAGCGCGACGTAGTTGTCGAAGGTGAAGCTGGTCGGAAGCCCCATCGGGTCGATGGTGATCTCGGCGTAGCTGCGGAAGGACTGCAGCAGTGCGTAGATGACGGGGAACGCGACGATGAGGACCAGGACGGAGAGGATGACCATGACCACGACCTCGCCGATGGTCCATTTCTTCTTCTCCCTGGGCGTCTTCTGACGACGCGCCCTCGGGAGGACGTTGAGGCGTGTGGCGTCCGAGGTGCTCATGCCTGGATCTCCCTCTTGCGCATGTAGGCGTTCGCGCCGACGGTGCTGACGATGACGACGAGGAACAGCACGACAGCGGCCGCCGAACCGAAGCCGGCGCGGTACTCGCCGAAGCCAACCTTGTAGATGAAAAACGCCATAGTTTCGCTGACGAAACCGGGACCACCGGAGGTGAGCACCATGACCTGATCGAAGATGACCCAGCCCGCGATCATCGCGAGGGTCATGTTGACGGTGACGGCACCGGCGATCATCGGCCAGGTGACGTTCCAGAAGGACTGCCACCCATTTGCGCCGTCGATCTTGGAGGCCTCGAGCAGCTCTTGCGGCACGGACTGCAGGTTGGCGAGGTAGATGAGGGTGGTGTTGCCACCGAGGGTGAAGCAGGTGATGAACAGGATCACCCAGACGACGATGCTGCTGTCGCCGAGCCAGTCGCGCGCCCACTCGGGCAGTCCGAGATCGCGCAGCACGTTGTTGACCATCCCGAAGTTGTAGTTCAGGAGGTACTTCCAGATCGTCGCCATGATGAATGCGCTGACGAGCGCCGGCAGGTAGACAGCGGTGCGGAAGAACCCCTGACCGTGGTTCAGCCGGTCCAGGAGCAGCGCGACGATGAGCGCGATGACGTTGATGATGATGGCCGATCCGAGGCCCAGGATCAGGGTGTTCTTCACCGCATTCCAGAACCGGCCGCTGGTGAGGATGTCTTGGTAATTCTGGAAGCCGATGTAGTCGTAGCCGTCGCTGATGCCGTCCCAGTCCGTGAAGCTCAGTTGCACGGACTGGATCGAGGGGACGATCACCATCAGCAGATAGATCGCGAGCGCTGGAGCGACGAACCCGAACAGCACCAGCTTCCCGCGATGGGCCGCGGTGAACCGCCGCGCCTTCGGGGGCGCCGCGGTCTCGGGTGCGAGATCATCATCCGGGATGCCGTCGAGGGGACGCTTCCCGGTCAGCAGCGTCGTCGCGGCAACGATGCCGCCACTGCCTTCTTGTGAGCTCTGATCGCTCATGTCGTCCTCCTTCGGACCGAACTGTGGATCTGCCGGGTGGGGAACGCACCCCACCCGGCAGTGGTCTTACTTGGCGGCTGCGACCTGGGTCTCGAGCTCGGTCTGCGTCTTGGCGATCGTCTCGTCGATCGTGGTCTGGCCGTCCTGCATCTCGATGCGGGCCTGGCGGAAGAACGTGTTCAGAGCGCTGAAGGTCGAGAACTCCGGTGCGTTCTCGTACCAGACCAGGTTCGGGTTATCGAGCAGACCGAAGTAGTCGGCGGCACCGGGGATCGAGTCGTTCTGCACGACCTCGTCCGACTTGACGATGTTGGGCGACAGCCAGCCGTTCTCCTGCATCAGGTTCGCCGCATCGACGGAGTAGAAGTACTCGAGGAACTCGATCGAGGACGCGTACTCGTCCTCGTCCTCGGCGGCCTGTGACGAGATCGCGAGGCCACCGGCGGTGTCGCCGACCGGGCTGTTCTTCAGCACGTAGAGGTTGCCGTCCTCAGCGGGGACGATGAACATGCCGGCGTTGAAATCGGGGTCGACCTTGCTGATGTCCATCAGCCGGCCGAGGCCGGCCGACGAGGTCGCCATGACCGCCTGGTCGTTGACCAGCAGCGTGGTCGTCTGTGCGTCCGCGGTGGACTGCCAGCCGTCGAGGACGAAGTTGTCGACGATGTACTGCAGCTTCTCCAGCGGCTCACGCAGATCCTCGACGGACGCGTCGCCGGCCGCCGCGGTGTTCCAGTAGCCACCGTCCTCGGAGTACTCCGCGAACGTCGATGCTGCCAGCGACTTCCACAGCTGGTCGGCCGGCCAGATCTCAGCGGCGGCGGTCGCGAGCGGAACGTCGCCGTTCGCCTTGATGTCCTCGAGCAGTTCCACGAACTCGTCGTACGTCTCGGGCACCTCGAGGTCGTTCTCCTCGAAGTAGTCCTTGTTGTAGACGATGTTGATTCCGAGCTCGCCGTTGAGCGCGCTGTACGGCATGGTGTAGACGTTGCCGTCTGCGGCGGCGGCGTACGCGTCGGATTCGAGCAGGTCGGTGACCTCGGATGGGATGGGGGCGAGTTTGCCCGCCGTGACGTAGGTCAGGGTGTCGCGCATGTCGACGATCGCCGGCCAGTTGCCGGTCGCGTCCACCGTCTTCAGCGCGGTCGGGTAGTCGGTGCCGGCGGGAAGCGGGTCGAGCTCGACCGTCGTGGTGTCGCTCTGCTCGTTGAACGCCGTCACGAGAGCGTCCACCGTGCTGTTCCAGGTCTCGTCACCTGTGGCGTAGAGGAAACGGATCTCCGTCTTCTCCGCAGCCGCGTCGCTTCCTTCGGAGCCAGTACAGCCGGCGAGAACGAGCGCCGACACAGCCGCCCCTGCGGCCACGATTGCGATGCGGCCTGCTGCCTTACGCGTCGTTGCGATTGTCATTTCATCTCCCTTGATTTTCGGCCGGATCAGGTCCGCCGCTCGAAGCATAACTCCGGAGGAAGGCGTTTTCCAGAGTTTTTTGCAACTAGTTGCATTACAGTTTGATCTCGACGGACGGTTTCCGCAAGTCCAGTGCCGATCTTCCTGTGCACCGAGGTCGAGGATCGCTCCGTGAGACGTGAAAGGACCACACCATGACACAACTCGACCCCGCGGCTGCCTCAGCGGCGATCACGCCAGGGACCCCCTTCATCGACGACCGTGGCCGCGTCGCGCAGTTGCACGGCGTCGGCATCCAGCGCATCGACGACCGGTGGTGGGCGTGGGGTGAGGACAAGACCGCGGGCTCGACCTTCACCGCCGTCGCGGTCTACTCGTCCGCCGATCTCGCCGCCTGGCGATTCGAGGGCAACGCGATCGAGGCCGGCACCGGCGACCTCGCTCGCGACCGCATCATCGAACGGCCGAAGGCGTTACGACGCCCCGACGGACGCTGGGTGCTCTATCTCCACATCGACAGCGGGGATTACGCCGACGCCCGCGTCGGCTACGCGATCGCCGACTCCGCCGCCGGACCATACGAGTACCTCGGCAGCGAACGACCGCTGTCGAATCTCAGTCGCGACATCGGTGTCTACGCCGAAGGCGACGTGGCGTATCTCCTGTCGGAGGACCGCACCAACGGCCTGCACATCTACCGATTGAACGCGGAGTGGACCGGCGCGGAGTCGATCGTCGCGACGCTGTCGCAACAGGCGCGACCCGAGTTCGGGTACGAGTCCCCCGCGCTCGTGAAGCACGACGGCCTGTACTACCTGTTCGGCTCGGATCTCACCGGCTGGTCCATGAACGACAACAAGTACGCCACGGCGGCCGACCTCCGCGGGCCATGGTCCGGCTGGCAAGAGTTCGCCCCTCCCGGAAGCCGCACGTTCGAATCTCAGGTGAGCGCGGTGGTTGCGCTGGACGGCGACCGATTCCTCTACATCGGGGACCGTTGGCTGCCCGACGATCTCGCGAACTCTGCGGCGGTCTGGCTCCCACTCCGGCTGTCGGCCGGATCCGCCGTACTCGAGTGGACCGAGTCCTGGCGACCGCTCGAAAGCCGATTCAACCCAGGCGATGACGCCACCGATGGGTGCGACTGACGACGAGATACAACACGACGAAGAGGGAACCTCAGCTATGCCGCACACCTTCGACCCACGTGACTTCGGCGCCATCGGCGATGGGACAACGCTCGACACCGCAGCTCTGCAGGCGGCACTCGACGCCTGCGGGGCGGCCGGCGGCGGCCTCGTCGCCGTCGAGGACGGCACGTACCTCACCGGAACACTCTTCCTCCGGTCGCGTGTGGAGTTGCACGTCGCGGCCTCGGCCCGGCTGCTCGCGAGCCCCGACATCGCGGACTATCCAGAAGACGTCCACCACAACAGGTACCGCAACGAGCCCGAACTCGACCGGTGTTTGCTCCTGGCCCGCGACGTGGAGCACGTCACCCTCAGCGGCCCGGGCGAGATCAACGGCAACGGGCCCGCGTTTCCCCAGCGAGACACAGGCCAGCGCGCCATGATGCTGCGCACGCTCCGAGCGAGCCATGTGCGCGTGCGCGACCTGCGGCTCCTCGACGCGGCCGGCTGGACGACAGCCTTCCTCGATTCCCGATGGATCTGGGTGGAGGGCGTCCGCATCCACAACGAATCGAATTTCAACGGCGACGGCCTGAACTTCGACGGCTGCGAGCACGTCTTCGTGCGCGGATGCCACATCGTCGGCACCGACGACAACATCTGCCTGCAGTCCTCCAGCGAAGCGTATCCGACGCGGAACATCCACATCAGCGACTGCGAGCTCAGCTCGGTGTGCGCCGGCATCCGCATCGGGCTGAAGTCGATCGGGACGATCAGCGACGTCACGGTCCGTGGCATCACGATGAACCGCATCCTCCGCGAGGGCGTCAAAATCGAGTGCACCGAGGGTGGCACGATCACCCGCATCGCGATCAGCGACGTCGTCATGCACGATGTCCGCCGCCCGGTCTGGATCCTGCTCAACAACCGTTTCGAGCCCGATGACCTGGGCTCGTCGATCGAGCTCGACCAGATGCCGCCGATCGGCGAGCTGTCCCACGTCCGGATCACCGGACTGACCGCGGTCGACTCCGCAGATATGGCGCTCGAGCAGTGGAGGTTCGACCATGACATCCAGGGCACGCCCGAGTTCGCCGGCATGCGCGTGGATGCCGCGCGGAGCAGGCCCATCCGGAATCTCACGCTCCGCGACATCACCTATGTCCCCTGGGGCGGGGTGCGGGAGCCTTCACACCCGTTCGACGAGTACCCAGAGGTCGTCGACGCGCTCGAGCGGTGCACCGAGGGCACATCCTCGAACTACTACCCGACGTGGAGCCGCACAACCTTCCTTGATGTCCGCAATGTCGACCAGCTTCGACTAGACGCGATCGTGCTGGAGGCGCAGCATCCGGACGCGCGCCCGCCCTATGTCATCGAGGGATGCACCGTGCTGAACGAAGACGTCACAGTTCTGGCGCCGGTCTAAGCACGGATGTGCCGATGGTCCCGACCCTACGCGGGTCGGGACCATCGGCCTGGGACGGCGGATACCTCAGCTCACGGCTGCACCGGCTCCACCCGCACGTCATCGATCCGGAACGCACCGCTCGACCCACGCAACCCGAACTGCAGGACGAGCCGATCGACCGCCGCCGCAGACGTCGTCAACGTCGCGTCGAACTCGCGCCACTCCCCGGCAGCCGTCGACTCGCGCAGCCAGTAGCGCGTCTCGGTTCCGCCGGTGGACCCGGAGAACCCTCGGACGAACAGGTACGCGCCGACGGTCGGGGCGGCCGACAGGTCGGTCAGCTGGTAGCTGAAGCGGATCCGGTAGGTCGTCAACGGGGCCGCTTTGACGGGCGAGTTCGATGCCGCGTTGGTGAGCCACACGTTGTGCGCCGCGTTCAGCGTCGGTTCATTGCCGGCGAGCAGGAGCGAACCCTCGCCGGTGCGAGCGGTCGCCGCATCCGATTCGATCGTCGCTGCGTAGGTCGTCGGCGTCCCGCTCGCACGCCCTACCGCCCATCGACTCGAGGCATCGGCCTCGAACCCCTCGGTGAAGACCTGAACGAGAAGGGATGCCGCGGCGCGCACACGTGCGACGAGAACCGCTTTGTCGGCATCCGGTGCCGTCGCTGCCACGGCGATCGCATCGATCTCGGAGCTGTACGCCTCCGCACTCGCGGCGGTGTAGCCCGCGAGATCGACGAGGCGGGCAGCAGCGATGAGCTCGGTCAGCAGGTCGACCGGTTCGATGCGGAGATCATCGATTCGCACGGTTCCCGTGGCCCCACGCAGGCCGAACTGCGTCACGAACCGATCGATCGGTGCTGCGCTGGTCGTATGGAGCGTCGTGAAGGTTTTCCACTCGCTCCCCGGCGTGCTCGATTCCTGCAGCCAGAACCGGGTCTCCGGCTCGGGCGCGCTCGACCCGCTGTACCCGCGGAGGAAGAGGTACGCGCCGACGCCGGAGGCGTACGCGTAGTTCTCGAGCCGGTAGGAGAACGAAACCCGATAGGTCGTCTGGGGAGCGGCGTCGATCTGGACCGGACTCGAGATGTTCGTGAACCACGCGTTGTGCGCGGCGTTGCGGTCCGCGCCGGAGTTCGTGATCACGAGCGAGCCCGAGCCCGTTCGTGCGACGGCGGGATCCTGACTGACCTCCTGCGTGTAGGCCGCGGGAGTGCTCGTCGTCCGAAGGCCCTCCCAGCGATCCGCGGTCGCCGGCTCGAAGCCATCGATGTAGAGCTGCACGAGCAGGTCTGTCGCCGCCGCGAGGCGGATCGCCAGCGCACCGTGATCCGCTTCGGGGCTTGCCGCCTCGGCTTCGACCGCGTCGATCTCCGCGAGGTACAGCCCCACGCTGGCAGCAGTGAACCCGCTCAGGTCGATGCTGCGAGCGGCCGCGATCAGCGATGCGATCGGATAGCCGGTTGCCCCGACCGCGGCGCTGCTCCCGATGACGTCGCCGCGCTCGTCGAGCGACGCCACGACATACCACGCGTCCTCGCCGACGAGGCTGTCGGTGTATCCGGATTCGACGATGCCGTCGGCGATGACCGACCACGCGTCGCCTCGGAGCCCCTTCGCCGCGGCCTTCGCGTCGAACGTGCGGTACACGCGGAAGGCCGATGCTGACTCGGGACGGTTCCACACCAGCGAGACCAGCTGATCGACCTGTCGGGCGGATGCGACGACTTCGTCGACCTTGAATGCGCCGACGTCGATCTTCTCGGCCGTCACGGTGGAGGTGGTGACGACTCCGACGTGCGAGCCGCCGGCGGTGACCAGCGCGAGCTGAGCGATCTGAGTCCACGTCTTTCCGTCGGCCGACACCAGCGCGATCACGCGTTGCCCGCCGGCGTCCCGATCCAGTCGGAGGTAGGGATACTGCGCGAGGGTCGCGTCAGGCAGCGCGATCGTCCGAGGTGACGTCTGTTCGGAGCGGGTCGTGCCCGCACCGCCGGCCGATCCCACGAGATTCACCCGCGTGTCGAGGGTGCGCTGTCGGATCTCCAGTTGGCCGTCTGACCGAGCGCCGAGGTAGACGTACGGCGCGGTGGCGCTCGCACCGCCGCGGACGGTGATGCCGGCGATGTCGCCAGAGTGCGCAGTGAGCTTGGTGGAGATCGAATAGCTCCCCGTTCGCGCCGTGGTCACCTGCGCGAGCGAGTCTTCGGCGAATCGGTCGTAGATCATATAGTCGTCACCGACGCCGTACCCGGAGGCGGCGGCACCGCTGATCCGGATGCTGTCACCACGGACCTCGATCAGGGGGTGTCCAATAGCGCCGACCGACGTGTTGTCCCAGTCCTTCTTGAGCGTGGAGCCGGCGACCTCGGTCGAACGCGGGGCGGAGGGCGAGGCTTCGGTCTTGCCGTTCACCGCGACCACTCGATACCGCTGGGTTCCGCTGCGCACATTGTCGTCGAGGTAGGTGGACCCGGTGACCTTGCGTGCGACGACCTCGAAGCGACCGTTCTTTGCTTCGCGCTCGATACGGTAGCTGCTCGCCCCTGATGCGAGGCGCCACGAGACGACGACGCCGGACGGCGAGGGCGTCAACACCACCGCGTCGACCTTCGCCGGCGCCTCCTGCGGCTGGTCGGCGTCGGCGACACGGAGCACCACCGCGGTGTGCGAGGGTACCTGCACCGCCCCGTCGCGGACCTGCAACTCACTGCCCGAGACGAGGTCGAACACGGTTCGCGCCTGAACCCCCTGAGGGAGCTCCACGGCGATCGTCCTCGCGTTGTCATACGCGTCGCGCGTGGTGTTCACGGCGAACAGGTAGTCACCGTAGACAGCACGGATCAGATCCGGATACCCGGAGTACGGGGTGTCGACGGTGAAGTTGTCGCGAACGACCTCCCCGACACCGGGCTGGGACGTGATCGGAACCACCTGCCCGGCGCGAGCATTGCCCGGGTTCGGGCCGTCCGAGTCCGGGTCGACGAAGATGGGATTGCTCACGCCCTCGCCGATCGTCGTCGTCTGGTCGTAGGTGAACACCCCGGATGTGGCGATCTGCGCCAGGTGCTCATTCCCGTCAGACTGAACGTGCAGGCGTCCGTTCGCGAGGTAGCCGTAGTTGCGCATCGCGAGCGATCCGAGAATCGTGGTCGACCCGTCGCGCATCCGCACGAACAGGTTGTCGATGTCGACCCACGCGCCCGGCTCGTCCAGTGCGTCTCGGGCTACCCCGAGGTCGGCGAGTTCGGCGTCGGAGTAAAGAGCCAGGTCGGTGTTCGGCAGCACGACCGCCGCATCAGCGTCCCCCAGCGCCGCTTCGCGACCACCGTTGAGGTAGGCCCACGACTCAGGAAGGCGATGATCCTTGTTGACCTGCGGCGTGGCGCGGGTCGCGCTGGAGAAATAAGGGAAGTACTGGTTGTCGGCGAGCTGCTGCTGCATGATGCCCACACCCTCACGCGCGTACTCCCAGTACTCGTCCCACTCGTCACCGTCGTAGAGCGACGCGTTCTCAACCATGTGCTGCTCGAGCGACACGTACATCAGACCGAGGTTCGTTCCACTGTCGGTGGCGTACGCGACCTTGCCCGGATAGGCAGTGTTTCGATCGTCGACGATCTGCTCCATGAACATCGCCCGGTCTCCGGCTGTCGTCACACCCTGATAGCGGGTGAGCGCGCGGGAGTGCATGTTCTTGAGCGCCTGCTGGAGCAGTTCGGCGTTGATCTGCTCGTCGCCGACGTGACCCCAGGTGCGCCAGAAGTACGTCGGGATCCAATTCGCGGTCTCACCGTAGTTGCCGACGTAGTGGTTCTCACGCAGCAGCGCCTGCTCGCTGATCGAGGTGTACTCCGTGCCGTACGGCAGACGCCGCTGAACCCCGCCGTGGTCATCCAGGGCGCTTTTCGCGAGTCCTCGCATGATCACTTGGAGGTAGTCCTCGGTGTACTCGGCGTTCGCGTCGTGGTTGAACAGCGAGTGGTAGACGTCGAGCTCCTGTCCGTCAGGACCGACGAGGATCTCCTCCCCCAGAAAAGGGGAGATGCCCCAGATCTCCCGGAGGATCTCATGGCTGCGTGCGCGCCCTTCATAGAAGTCGGACCCGATGACGCGCAGCCCCTCGTGTGCGCGCCATGCGCCCTCGTAGGTGTAGTGGACCTGGTTCGAGATGTACGAGAGCCGTGACCGGGCGAAGTCGAAGTTCGCCTTGAGCACGCGCTCCCAGGCTTCACCGCGGCTGAGCGAGTCCCCGCTCCAGTCCACCCCGGCGATCGTGTTGGGCCCGTCGACGGTGCCCGTCGTGAACGGCTCCTCGAGGAACGCCTCGAATGCCTCGCGGCCGAAGACCGAGTCATCCGCGATCAGGTTCTCGACGATGTACAGCGCCTCGCCGAGCTCCGCGTAGTAGCCACCCCAGTCGGACTGATGGCCGCCGCTGCCGAGCGAGCGCACGTCGGCGTAGTAGCGGACGGTGTACCGGTCGATCGCCGAGAAGATCCGTCCGAGCGCGGCGCGCTGCTCCACCGGGGTGTCGTCGGGCGACCAGGAGCTCGTCAGCGATTCGGCGTAATAGCGCAGTTCGTTCGCGTACTTCGAGATGTCGGGGATGCCCGCCGGACCCGCATCGATCTTGCCCGCGATCGCGGCGACACGGCTCAGCTGCAGGGAACGGTATCCATCGATCGCCGCCTGCTCATCGGCCTCGCTCCAGGCGTCGGCGACACCGACGGCTTCGAGCGCGCCACGCGCAGACTCCGACGGGAGCGTTGCGGACGCCTCGACGTGGGTGCTGATGTCGTAGTACGAACGCGACGGGCTGGCGGCGTGCGCCGTTGCCGCGGCCGCCGCGGTGCGGACCGTCACCTGGACGTGCGTGCGTCCCTGCGTCGACTCAAGAGGCAGAAGCGTGGTCGCCGTGTACGGGCGCCCGGGGAGGCCAGCGCCGAACGCGGGGTTGATCGATTCGTAGTCGCCCGCGGCGAGGTAGCTGATGTATTGGCCGTCCACGAGGAGGTGAGTGCGGAGTGGGGATGCCTCGTCCCCCGAGAACGTCATGCTCAGGTGGTTCTGCGCGGCCGGATCCACCGCCAGCGTCACCACCAGATCGCCCAGTCGGTTCTGAGTGGGCGCGAGCGGCTGCGCGACACGGACCGATCCCGACTCACGAGGTTCTACCGTGCTCCCGTCCGTCCGGAATCGATGCGCCTCCTCGGACGCGGCATCACCGAACGTCACGCGATCGATCACACCGGCGACCGGTGCAGCGGCGTGCTCACCGTGCCTCGCGTTGATGTCGGCGGCTGCCGCTGCGGACGCCGCGGGCGCGACCGAGAGCGTGAGCGCAAGCGTCGTTGCGCCCGCTATCAGCAGCATCGCGGCGCGGCTCGCCCGGCGCGGCCGGTCGCTCGGAAATGTGGGGAACACAGGATCTCCTTCGATCGGCGATTCACAACCTCTTGCGCGCGTTGGTAAGCGCTATCCATGCAACTAGTTGCAGACGCTATCGAAGGATCGTGGGGCAGTCAACAGTGAAGAGTGAGCCGCCACTTCAGCCTCAGTCCCGAACCCATTCAGCCGAGGCTGTACCTGGGCCCCCAGCGGGGCGGCGCGCACTCCAGTGCGGAGACGTAGGGCCAGAACGACGCATAACCGGCCGGAAACTGGCGCAGACGGAGGGATTTGAAGCACGCCGAGCGGGATCCTGGCTGATCCGTCTGAACCTGTCTCAGACGAGATACCGCGCAATCACGCGCATCCTGACGTGCGTTGCTCCGCAATCTCCGGCACTGGTTCCACCCCATTCCCTTTGGTTCGTGGGCACGCCGTGATCACGAACCGAGTTGGCGTGAAGGCCAATCGCAAGTCCGATGTGCGCCCCACGACGACGGTCCCGCTTCCGCCGCGCCATCCGACGGCCGCCATCGCGTCGTTGAACGCGATCACGTCCGCCGCCCGCAGCCGGAGGCGGAGGGAACGAGCCGGATCGCTCGCCCCCTCCGCCACTCCTGCCGCGGGTCAGTCCTCGGTCACCGCCTGCCACGGCCCCCACGCCTGACCGGGGCGCTGGTTGCGTGTCCACCACTTCGCGACGAACGACTCGCCGTCGTGCTCGACGACCTCGCCGGCCGTGTAGATCCGCGACGGCGTCCAGAGCGTCGCGCCGGACTCGTCGGTCGCGAACTCCTGCCACGGGCCCGACGGGTCGCCGGGTGTCTGCGCGCGCGTCCACCACGAGGCGACCCACTGCGTGCCGGCGTACTGCACCCGCTCGCCCGCGAGGTACGTGACGCCTGCCGACCACGCGCCGGGCACCGCGAGCACCATCGCCGGGCCGGCGATGTCCGCTCCGACGGCACGAGCGCCGTTCGACGCGGTTGCGGCGATCACCGGAGCCGCGACCTCGCCGGTGGCGATGTCGGCCGAGGCGAGCACGACGGTCGACGTCTCGGCGACCTCGCTCTCCCCCGGCGCGAGCGACGTTCGCTCGAGATCCCCCGCCGTCACGGCGTCGAGTCGCACATTGCCGGTGTTCTCGACCCGCGTGGTCCAGGTCACCGTATCGCCGACTGTGGCGACGCCGTCGCCGTTCACGTCCTGCCACGTCCCGACGGTCGCCCCGCCGATCCGCGGGTCGCGGGCGATGACATCCACTTCAGGGGCCTCGACCGTGACCGACGCGGTGGTCTGACCCACCGCTGTCACGGTCCACGACGAGGTGGCGTCGAAGTAGCCGCGGTCGAGGTCCGCCTGGGTCACGGTGTGTCGCGGGGTCGCGCAGTCGTACCCCGCGAACGCCGCCAGACCCGTGAAGCGGCAGTTGCCGGCTCCCGGCGGCACGAACGGGGCGAACCTCCCCGAGGTCGGTGCGACGGTGCTGGTCACCGGCGATGTGCTGTCGACCCGGAACGAGTAGGGCACCTGCTCGCCGACCGCATAGGGATCCGCGGCGAGGTCGCGTGAGGCATCCGCCCGCGCACCCGTGATCGTCGCACCGAGAACTCCGTCGCGCAGCGCCACCGGTGCACCGGTATGGGTCACGGTGACGGCCGCGGCCGTGTCGCTCATGGGCGCCACGGTGAACGAGAACTCCGGTGTGAACCATCCGCGCGCGATGTCGTCGGCCGTCAGCGTGCGCTTCGGGGTGGTGCAGTTGTAGGCGCCGAGGGGGGCGAGGTTCTGCCAGCGGCACGCGGTCGGCAGGAACCCGGTCGTGAAGTTGGCCTCCTTCGGGGTGACGAGCGTCGCGACCCCGGCGGTGCTCGTGACGCGCAGACTGAAGCTCAGCACGTCGCCCTCTACGTACGGGTTCGCGACGACGTCGCGCGTCGGACTCGTCGAGGCCGAGGTGAGCGTGAGCCCCAGGTTCGTCGCCGCGGGCAGCCGCAGCGTCGAGGTGAACTGGCTGAGCCGCCCGTCGGTCACGGTGAACGCGGCCTGCAGGCGCTGCGTGCCCGCGGCTCCGGCCGGCGCGGTGACCCGCACGTCGACGGTCGTCGATGCGCCGGGGGCGATCCCCTCGACGGCGACCGTGTCCGCGGTCCAGCCGCTCGGCGTGTGGAACGTCACCGCGCCGCTGAGGGCCGTCTGCTCCTGGTTGGTCACGGTCACGGGCACCACGGACTCGACGCCGGGCGCGAGCGCCTGCTCGGGCACGCTGAGCGGAGCACAGACGTAGTTGATCCACGCCTCGTCGAACGACGAGAACGGCATGTCGCTCGTGTAGTTGCGCTCCCAGAGCACGCCGATGCGCCCGTCGTCGAGCACGGTCGCGCTCGAATAGGCGAACGAGCCGGTGTCGATGCCGCGCAGGCCCGGCCAGGTCTGCCCGTCGTCGCACGAGACGCGCACCGCGCCGTTCACCCGGTTGCCGTTGGCGCCGTTGTTCGAGTTCGTGAAGAGGAGCTTGCGCGCGTCGGCGGTGCCTTCGGCGGCGTCGGGGTGCAGGCGCACGATCGATGCGTTGTTCGTCGGGTCGGGCAGCTCGAGGTCCTGGGTCACGGCGCCGTACGTCGCGCCGCCGTCGGTCGACATCGCGACCTTGCGGTAGCGGCCGTTGTCGCTGTCGCGCGAGTTGAGCAGCACGCGGCCGTCCGAGAGCTCGACGACCTTGTTCTCGTCCATCCCGGTGCCGACGTTCTCGCCCTTGTGCCACGTGGCGCCGTGGTCGTCGGAGTACACCGAGTACGCCTGGATGGCGACCGAGCCGTTCGCCTGGCGCACCGTGCCGGCGAACTGCTGGATGAGCCGCCCGGCATAGGCGCCGTAGCGCAGCTGGATGCCTTCGCCCGAGGTCGCGAAGTTAGCCCGCACGTCGCCGGCGACCGGCGTGTAGACCCCGCCGGTGACGGTGCCGTTCGCGGGCTTGGTGACGTCGGTGATGAGCCGCGGCTCGCTCCAGGTCACCCCGCCGTCGTCGGAGTGGATCACCGCCGAGCTGATGACCTGACGATCGGCCTCGTCGTTGCCGTAGGCACTGCCGTGAAAGCCCTGGTCCTTCGAGTAGACGAAGAACGCGAACAGGCGTCCGGTCTCGCGGTCGTGCACGTAGCTCGGGTCGGAGTACCCGTACTTCGCGCCGTTCGCGTCGCCGAGCCTGCCCGCGGCGATGATCGTCGCGGGCCCCCACGTCGCGCCGTTGTCGGTCGAGCGGCGCTGCATGATCGAGTTCGGGTTGGGAGCGTCGGCGGCGCTGCCCGGCCGTGCGTCCCACGCGGCGACGACGACGCCGTCGCCGAGGTGCGCGAGCGCCGGGATGCGGTAGAAGAAGTTCGCGCTCGTGCGGTCGGCGGCGAGGTTCTGGACCGAGTACGTGCCGGGCGGATCGGACGGGTCGAGCAAGTACTCCGGCGCCGGCGCGGCGTGCGCCGGAACGACCGACGCGAGCGTCAGCGCGACGACGACGGCCGGAGCCGCGAGGAGGGTCGTCATCGCGCGGGGCGTGCGCCGGTGGCGATGCGAGGGACGGTGTGTCATGGAGCGCCTTTCCGTCGTGTCTGACATCAGACATCTGATTTCCGTGAACGTATCGGACCCAGATGCCTCGACACAAGGCCTTCTCGCGGATATCGCGCGCAGCACCCTCCGACCGGGCCGTCGAGCCCCCTCCGTCGACTTGCCCTAGGTGTACAGACACGCCGGCGTCTCGCGTACATCTAGGGCAAGTCGGCGAGCGAGAGAGCGGCGTCTCAGCCGCGGGCGCGGCGCGGCACGGCGGCGCGGAGCGGCGCAGCGCGGCGCACCGAGAGTCAGCGGGACGCGCCCCGGACGATGTCGAGGTTGCGACGGACGGTGGCGGCGACCTCCGCCGCGGTGACGTCGTCCGGTCGCCGGGCGACCTTCACCCCGAGCCATGGGACGCCCGGGGCTGCCGCGACGGCCGCTGCGACGTGCGCGTCGTCGAGCACGGAGTGCGACGACGGATCGGTCGACCGGATCGGCGGGTGGCTGTCGGTCCACGCCGGGCCGTAGGGGCCGTCGTGCGACGAAGCGCCGGAGAACGACAGGCCGACGAGGCGACCGGTGGCCGAGGCATCCCGGATCTGCGCCGTCACGGCGTCGGAATCGCGCAGCTCGATCGCGGAGCGGCCCCAGTTCATCCAGAGCCCGACATCCCCGTCGGCGCGCCCGATCACGGCGAGCTCCTCGTCGATCGGCAGAAAGCCCTTCTCGAACGCCCGACCCGGGCGCACCGCATCGCAGTGCTCGACGACGAGCCGGGCGCCCTTCCAGTCCCACCGGGCGAGCTCGTCGAGCGAGCGGGCGAGGGCCGAGGCATCCGCCCTCCTCCGCGGCGCGGAGTGCAGCAGCACGAGCGCCGGCTCCGCGTCCGACTCCCCCGCGAGCAGGCCGACGTCGTCGTTCACGCGGCGGAGGTCGGCGACCGCCGCGGCGCGCCCCTCGGGGTCGACGGACGCGAGTCCGTACGCGGGCGACTGCGCCGACCGGCGCATCACCCACGGCAGCGGCGTCAGCGCGACCTGCGCGCCGCGCGGCACGTGGTCGAGCAGCCAGCGGGGATCGTGCGGGTGCACCGCTCCCAGCCACGGGAGCTCGAAGCCGCGCACCGACGGCAGCGCGAACAGCGCAGCGAGGAGTTCGGCCTCGAGGAGCGGATCCCACCGCGTGTGCGCCGGGGACGCCGCATAGGCGCCGACGAGCACGCGGGCCGGCGAGCCGCTCACCGGACGAGATGCCGCTGGGCGTAGGCGTGCCGGTAGTAGTCGGCCAGCCGCAGCCGCGCCGCCGCGACGTCGTCGACGAGCACGGTGACCCGCGCGTGGTGCTGCAGGATCGTCGCCGGCCACCGCGCCGACACCGCGCCCTCGACGAGCTGATGCACCGCCTCGGCCTTGCCCGCCCCCGTCGCCACGAGCACGATGTGCCGAGCCTCCATGATCGTGCCGAGCCCCTGCGTCAGACAGTGGGTCGGCACCGCCTCGACGTCGCCCTCGAAGAAGCGGGCGTTGTCGATCCGCGTCTGCGCTGCGAGCGTCTTGACCCGCGTGCGCGACGCGAACGACGAGCCCGGCTCGTTGAACGCGATGTGCCCGTCGGTGCCGATGCCGAGGATCTGGAGGTCGACCCCGCCCGCTGAGGCGATCGCCGCGTCATAGGCGCGGCACTCCGCGAAGAGGTCGGGGGCGTTGCCGTCGGGGCCCCGCACGGCGCCCGGAGCGAAGTCGACGCGCGACACGAAGTCGTGGTCGATCACCGTCCGGTAGCTGCAGGGGTGCCCTGGGGCAAGCCCCACGTACTCGTCGAGGGTGAACGCCCTCGCCCGGGCGAGGGACGTCTCGCCGCGGCCGACGCGCGCGGCGACGGCGTCGTAGATCCGCAGCGGGCTGGACCCGGTCGCGAGACCGAGCACCGCGTCGGGCCTGCCTTCGAGCAGCTCGGCGATCTCGTCCGCGACGAGGTCGCCGATCGTGTCTTCGGCGGCGATGACGACTTCCATCAGGCTTCTTCCTCGAGGGCGGCGACGAACCACGACGTGATCGTGGCGGGGTGGGTGATGGCGGTGCCGACACAGACGGCGAAGGCGCCGGCAGTGCGGGCGGCTGCGGCATCCGCCGGGGAGTGGATGCGCCCCTCCGCCACGATCGGCTTCGTGCAGCGCGCGGCGATCAGTGCGATGAGCTCGAGGTCGGGTCCGGCCGATTTCGGCCGCTCGCCCGTGTAGCCCGACAGCGTCGTGCCGAGGATGTCGGCGCCCGCCTGCTCGGCGGCGATCGCGTCATCCAGCGACCCGCAGTCGGCCATCACGAGCACGTCGTGCTGTGCACGCAGCCCCGCGATCGTCTCGGCGAGCGTGAGGCCGTCGGGGCGCGCGCGGCGCGTGCCGTCGAGCGCCACGATGTCGGCGCCCGCCTCGGCGACCGCGACGGCGTGCGCGAGCGTCGGCGTGATGAACACATCGGCGTCGCCGTCCTTCCAGAGCCCGACGACCGGGACGTCGAGGTCGGACGCCGCGCGGATGTCCTCGAGGCCCTGCAGCCGGATGCCCGCCGCTCCCCCGACCACGGCAGCGCGTGCGATCTGAATCATGGTGCGCGGATCGCGCATCGCCTCACCCGGATAGGCCTGGCACGAGACGACGAGCCCGCCCGCGAGCCGGGCCAGCGTGCCTTCGGCGGTGGACCTCATGCGGCGACCGCCCTCTCGTCGACGAGTTCCCAGACGGATGCCGCGGCCCCGCGCAGCGGCGCCTCCCCGGCCAGTGCGCCCGGAACGACGGGGACGTCGCTCAGCACGTCGATGACCTCTGCGCCGAGCGCCGCCGTCATCGGATGCCACCAGTCCGCGCCGATCTGTGCGACTCCCCCGGTGACGACCACGAGCTCCGGATCGAGGAGCGTGACCGCACCCGCGACCGCTCGCCCCACCGCGGCGGCCGAGTCGTCGAGCGCGCGGCGGGCGACCGGGTCGCCGTCTCGCGCGAGCGCGACGATCCCGCGGGCGTCGGGCACGGCGGCATCCCCGCCGAGAGACACGTAGTGCCGATGCATGCCGACCCCCGAGCCGATCGCCTCGAGGTGACCGGCGCGGCCGCACGGGCAGCGCAGGTGCTCGGCCCCCGGCACGGGCACGTGAGCGATCTCACCCGCGACGTGACGGGCACCGCGCAGCACGCGTCCGTCGAGCACGATTCCGGCGCCGACGCCGGTGCCGACCGCGACGATCAGGGCGCTCCGGGCCCCGTGGGCGGCCCCGTGCCGGAACTCGCCGACCGCGTGCGCGTCGACGTCGTTCTGCACGTGGACCTCCGCGCCCTCGGCGAGCAGCGCGCCGAGGGCTTCGCGCACACGCGCCGCGAGCGGCGTGCCCGCCCACCGGGCCATGGTGTCCGTCGACGACACGATGCGGCCGGCACGCACGTCGACCACGCCCGCCGTGGCGACGCCGAGCCCGCACAGCCGGGCGTCGGCCGATGCCCGGCGGACCAGCAGCCCGCCGAGGTCGGCGACGGTGCGCACGACCGCCTCGGGGCCGTCGAGCGCGGGCGTCGGCGCCGTGAGGCCGTCGAGAATCGTGCCGGCGCGGTCGACCAGCGCGACCGCCGTCTTCGTGCCGCCGATGTCGACCGCCAGCACGACGTCGGTCATCGGGCGACCCGCTCCGCGAGGAGGTCGAGCTCCGCCAGGATGCCTTCGATCCGCTCGACGGCGCCGGCGTCGAGCGCCTGCGTCGGGAACGCCATGGTCGCGTGATCGATGATGCCTCGGGCCTTCATCGCCGCCTTGAACGCACCGACGCCGGTCGCGTCACCGGAGAGCCCCGTCGGCTGGAACACGATCTCGAAGACGCGATTGAGGCGTTCCTGCGCGGCGCGCGTCGCCTCCCAGTCGCCTCGGGTCGAGGCATCCCACAGGTCGACGTAGCCGGTCGCCTCGACGTTCGCGAGGCCCGGCACCACGCCGTCCGCGCCGGCGAGGAGCATCGCGTCCACGACGACCTCGTGGCCCGTGAGCAGCTGGAGCGGGTGACCCGCGGCCTCGTTCGCCGCCACCAGTCGGCGGAAGCCGACGTCGTCGCCCGAGGAGTCCTTGACGCCGGCGATGACGCCGTCCGCCGCGAGGCCCATGAGCAGGTCGAGCGAGAGCTTCGAGTGCACCCGGACCGGCACGTCGTACGCCCACAGCGGCACGTCGATGGCGGCGGCGATCGCCCGGAAGTGCGCGTCCACCTCGACGGCGGAGTTGAGCGTGTAGAGCGGAGCCGTCGTGACGATCGCGTCCACTCCGGTCGCGACGATCCGGCGGGCGGTCTCGATGATGCGCGCGGACGTCAGCTCGATCGCCCCCGCGATGATCGGCACCCGGCCGGCCGTCGCGTCGACGATCGTGCGCACGATCTCGATGCGCTGGTCGTCGGTGAAGTACGCGGTCTCGCCGGTCGATCCGAGGGCGAACAGGCCGTGCACGCCGGAGCCGATGAGGTAGTCGACGAGCCGGGCGAGCGACGCGTGGTCGACCGCCCCGTCGAGCAGGAGCGGCGTGGCCACCGGGGGCACGACGCCGGCGAAGCGGGGACGGGTGAGCGAGGAGGGAGAAGTCATTGGTGTTCCTGGGTGTTTCGCGGCATCAGCCGAGGGGAGTGGGATCGAGGAGCGAGGGCGCGGCGCCCAGCAGCGTCCGCGTGTACTCGTCGGAGGGGTTGTCGAACACGGTCGCGGCGTCGCCGAACTCCACGACGCGTCCCCTGTTCATCACGGCGATCTCGTCGGAGAGGTAGCGAACGGTCTGGATGTCGTGCGAGATGAAGACCATCCCGAGGCCGAGCTCGTTCTTGAGGTCGGTCAGCAGATTGAGGATCTGCGCGCGCACCGACACGTCTAGGGCGGAGGTCGGCTCATCGGCGACGATCACCTGCGGATCGAGCGCGAGGGCCCGGGCGATCGCGACGCGCTGACGCTGCCCGCCCGAGAGCTGGCCGGGGAGCGCCTCGAGCGCCGACGACGGCAGGCCGACCATGGCGATCAGGTCGCGCACCTTCGCCTCGCGCTGGTCTTTCGTGCCGACGCCGTGCACCTGCATCGGGTCGAGCAGCGCCTCGCGGACGGTCATGCGGGCGTTGAGCGCGGTAGCCGGGTCTTGGAACACCACCGAGAGGATGCGCCCGAGACGCCGCCGGACGCTGCGCGTGAACGCGCGCACCGGCTCGCCGGCAAAGACGACGCCGCCGCTCGTGGGCTGCTCGAGCCCGACGAGCACCTTGGCCGACGTGGACTTGCCCGAGCCCGACTCGCCGACGATGCCGAGCGTCTGCCCTCGCCGGACGGTGAGCGACACGCCGTCCATGGCGTCGACGTACTGCGCACGGAAGAGTGTCGAGGAGCGCGCCTTGTAGCGGACGTGCACGTCCTGGAGTTCGATCACGGGCTCGTTCATCGTGCTGCTCCGATCGGCTCGACGGGCGCGTCATCGGGATGCCCCGCATAGAAGTGGTCCGTGCCCTCGATGCGGCGGCGGACCGGCGTGACCCCGAGGTTGCGCGCCGGGTCGGACGAGCGCGGCGCGAATCGGTCGCCGGCGGGGAAGTCGCGCGGCGAGGGCACCACGCCGGGCACCTGGTGCAGGCGGTCGGAGCCGGACTCGATCGAGAGCACCGCGCCCAGCAGTCCCCGCGTGTACTCGTGCACCGGCTGGGTGAGCAGCTCGGTCGTGGTGCCCTGCTCGACGACCTGCCCGGCGTACATCACCGTGATCCGGTGCGCCAGCTCGGCGACGAGCGCGAGGTCGTGCGAGACGAACAGCATGGCGAACCCGAGTTCTTCGCGCAGACGGTTGAGCAGATCGATGACCTGCGCCTGCACCGTCACGTCGAGCGCCGTCGTCGGCTCGTCGGCGATCACGAGCTTCGGATCGCGCGTGAGCGCCATCGCGATCAGCACGCGCTGACGCTGGCCGCCGGACAGCTCGTGCGGGTACGACGCGAGCGTGCGCTTCGGGTCGAGGCCGACGAGCTCGAGCAGCTCCTCGGCGGTGCGGGTGCCGCCGCGCGAGGTCAGCTGCTTCATCTGCGCGCGGATCAGCATGGCAGGGTTGAGCGAGCTCAGCGCGTCCTGATAGATCATCGCGATGTCGCTGCCGCGCTTGGCGACCCTTTGGGCCGGCGTCAGCGCGAGGAGGTCTTCGCCCTCGAACAGGATGCGTCCGCGGATGTCGGCGCGGGGGTCGAGCAGACCCATGATCGCGAGCGAGGTGATGGACTTTCCGCAGCCCGACTCCCCCACGAGCGCCATCGTCTCGCCGGGGCGGACGGTGAAGCTCACGTGGTCCACGACGTCGACGTCGCCGTGCCGCGGGAACGAGATGCGCAGGTCCTGCACGTCGAGCAGGGGCGCGGCGTCCTTCGCATAGACGAGGCGGTCCGTGCGGACCGACTCGCGGTCGCGCAGCAGCGCCAGCCGCGTCTCGAGCGGCACCGCGGTCGTCGTGGCTGGCACCGCGACGGGCACGTCCGCGACCGGCGTGTTCGGCAGGTCGGCGGCGAGCCCGGCGTCTTCGAGCTCGAGATCGAGCTCGTCGACCCCCGCGGCGACCTCCGCCGGGGTTGCTCCTGCCAGGAGAGGCGCCTGGTGCTCCTCGAGGTCGTGGGTCGACTCCTCGGCCGATGCGGCATCCACGGTCACGCGACGGGCGCGCGGCGACACCATGGCGTCGGTCATGCTCTCGGCGAGGATGTTGAGCGCCAGCACGGTCAGCATGATCAGCAGGCCCGGGAAGAACGTCGCCCACCAGGCCCCGGCCATGACGAGGTTGCGTCCGGCGGCGATGACGTTGCCCCACGACGGCTCGGGGTCGGGCACGCCCGCCTGGATGAACGAGAGGGATGCCTCGAACACGATCGCATCGGCGACCAGCACCGTGGTGAACACCAGCACCGGAGCGACGCAGTTGCGCACGACGTGCTTGACGATGATCCGGGGCGCGGAGGCTCCCATGACCCGGACCGCCGACACGTAGTCCTCGCCGTACTGGTCGAGCACGTTGGCTCGCACGACGCGGGTCAGCTGCGGGGTGTACAGGAACGCGATCGTCAGCACGAGGACGGGCAGCGACTGGCCGAACACCGCGACGAACACGGCGGCGAGCGCGATGCCGGGGAACGACATGATGACGTCGAGCACGCGCATCAGCGTTTCGGAGATCCACTTGGGCGCCGTCGCCGCGATCGTCCCGAGCACGGCGGCGACGAGGAGCGCGACCGCGGTGGCGCCGAGGCCGATCACGAGCGAGTAGCGCGCCCCGTAGAGCAGCCGGGAGAGGATGTCGCGACCCTGGCGGTCGGTGCCGAACCAGTGCTCGGGGCTCGGCGGCTGCACCGGCGGTCCGGACGCGAGCGGGTCGTAGGGCGACACGAGCGGCGCGAATACCGCGAGCAGCACCACGAGGAGGAGGAAGCCGAGCGAGACCTTGGCCCCCGTCGAGAGCCCGCCCAGCCGCAGGCCGGGGGCGGAGAGTCGTTCTGTCAGTTTGCGTCGCATGTCACACCGACCTGATTCGCGGGTTGATGAGCACGTACAGCAGGTCGACGACGATGTTGATCACGACGAAGGCCAGGGCGACGGCGAGCGTGACCCCCTGCACGAGGTTCGGTTCGTTGTTGGTGATGCCGTTCAGGATGAGGGTGCCCATCCCGGGCAGGGCGAAGATGATCTCGATGACCACGGCGCCGCCGATGAGGTAGCCGACGCGCAGGCCGAGCACCGTGACCGGCGTGATGAGGGCGTTGCGGAAGACGTTGCGGGCGACCACGACGGCGCGGGGGACGCCGGCGCCGAGCGCCGTGCGGACGTAGTCGCGGTCGAGCTCCTCGACCATCGCGGTGCGCACCACGCGGGAGAGCTGGCCGATGACCGGGACCGCGAGCGCGATGGCGGGGAGCGTCATGCGCGCGAGCCAGCCGAGCGGATCGGTGGAGAACTCGGGGAGCGGCCCGGAGGCCGGGAGCACTTTGAGCTGGAGGGTGAACAGCTGGATCAGCAGGATCGCCAGCCAGAACGACGGCGTCGACAGCGACGCGATCGATACGAGGCGGATGACCTGGTCGGGCCAGCGGTCGCGCCACACCGCGGCGGCGACGCCGAGCAGCGACGCGCCGATCACCGCGATGAGCAGTCCGAGGAAGGTCAGCTGGAGGGTGATGGGCAGCGCGCGGGCGACCTCGTCGATCACGGGGAGCTGGCGCGCGGAGTAAGTGCCGAGATCGCCGTGCAGCAGGCCGCCGAGGAAGGCGACGTAGCGGACGAGGAGCGGGTCGTTCAGCCCGTGGGCCTCGCGATAGGCCGCGCGGTCTTCGATCGAGGCGCCTTCGCCGAGGGCGGCCAGCGCGGGATCGACCTGCGAGAACGACATCACGAAGAACACCAGGAACGTGATGCCGAGGATCATCAGCGGCAGCTGCAGAAGCCGTCGGCCGATGAGGCGGAGTGTGTTGGACACGTCATGTCCTTCCGGGGAGGCCGGGGCGCGGTGGGGATGCCGCGCCCCGACCGAGGGGATACGGGACTTACTGGGCGGCGACGCCGACGTCGAGGAACGACAGGCCGGTGGTCGGGACGGGCGCGAACCCGACGAGGCTGTCGCTGTTCCAGGCAGTCGGGAGCTTGCGGTGGAACAGCGGGTAGAGCGGGACCTCTTCCGAGATCAGGTCGAACGCCTCGTCCCACGTGGCCTGCTGCTCGTCGCCGGTCTCGCGGACGGCGTCGTCGAGGAGCGCGGTCAGCTCGGCGAACTCCGGACTGGAGGCCCAGCGGTAGCGGTTGTTCGGCCACACGTTGTCGCCGTACCACCAGCGCATCAGGATGTCGGGGTCGTTGCCGAACACCGACGGGTCGCCCGGGGCGACCATCACCTGGAAGTCGCCAGCGTCCACCTTGGTGTACTGGGCTCCGGACTGGCCGATGTCGAGCGTCGTCTCGATGCCGACGGCGTCGAGCGACTCCTTCACGAGGGGGGCGACTTCGCGCACCCAGCCGGTGTCGGTGGTCAGCAGCGTGATGGACAGGTCGCTGACGCCCGCCTCCTCGAGCAGCTCCTGGGCCTTCTCGGGGTCGTACGTGTAGACCGTCGACGCCTCGTGGTAGTTCGGGTGCCCCTCCGGAAGGAACGACGTCGCGGGCTCGGCGTTGCCGAGCAGGCCCGTGCCGATGATCGTGTCCATGTCGAGCGCGTAGAAGAACGCCTGGCGGACGCGCGGGTCGTCGAACGGCGCCATCTCGGTGTTGAACATCATGAAGAGCAGGCCGAACGACTGCACGGTCTCGACGTCCGCGGTCGCCGCGAGGGTGTCGACGTCGATGTAGGGCACGTCCTCCATCGCGTCGATCGTGCCGCTGGAGAGCGCGGTCACGCGGGCCGCGGCATCCGACAGCAGGTTCCAGTTCATGCCGGCGGCCTGGGCGGGACGCGGGCCGTTGTAGTCGTCGTAGCGCTCGAACACGATCGCGTCGTCAGGCACGGCGGAGACCAGCGAGTACGGGCCCGAGCCCACCGGGTTCGCGCCGAACGCCTCGGCGTCGGCCTCGACCAGCGCCTTCGGGACGATCTTGACGACGCCGAGCCGCTGGTCGATCAGCGAGAACGGGTAGTCCAGCGTGATCCGGACGGTGTCGTCGTCGACGGCCTCGACGGTGTCGATGAAGTCGACGAACGAGGTGAAGAGGCTCCCGGCCTCGGGGTCGAGGATGCGCTCGTAGCTGAACACGACGTCGTCGACCGTCACGGGCTCGCCGTTCTGGAAGGTCGCCCCCTCGCGGATGTCGACCTCGTACGTCGTGTCGTCGATCTGCGTCGGCATGTCGGCTGCGAGGGCCGCGTACGGCTCGCGCGTGACGGGGTCGAGGTCGACGAGGCCCTCGAACACGTGCCAGTTCGCCGCCTGCGTGACGGCGCCCGATGCCAGCATCGGGTCGAAGCTGCCGCTCAGCGCGTACGAGATGCCCGCTTCGATGATCGCGTCGGGGTCGACCTCGGCTGCCGCGGGCGTGCTCTCGGGGGTGGTCGCGGCTGATCCGCAGCCGGCCAGCACGAGCGCAGTGGCCACGGTGCCAGCGACTACGACCGCGAGACGACCCGCTCGGGTGCGGGTGGAGTATCGGTTCATGTGTGCTCCAGTTGATGTGATCGACGCCCTTGAGGACATCAGACGTCTGACGTACTATAAACACACGTTTCCGCCCGCCACAATGGGCGAAACGAACTCGTTACCTGACGAACCTCGCGAAACATCAGAACGGAGTGGGCCGTATGCCCTCGATCGACCAGCGCGGATCCCGGATGCGCCGCGCGACGACCGCCGATCAGATCAAGCAGCTCATCCTGACCCGCAATCTGCGGCCCGGCGACCCCCTGCCCACCGAGGCCGAGCTGTGCGAGACTCTCGATGTCTCGCGCTCCTCGGTCCGTGAAGCGATCCGGACGCTCTCGACGCTCGACATCGTCGACGTCCGCCACGGCCACGGCACCTACGTCGGCGGGATGTCGCTCGACCCGATGGTGCAGGCACTCGTGTTCCGCGGCGTGCTGGCGCCCGACGGATCGATCGAAGCCCTCCGCGAGGTCGTCGAGGTGCGTCTGGCTCTCGACCTCGCCATGGCTGACCGCGTCGTCACGGCGACCGCAGGACAGGACCTCGCCGAGCAGCAGGAGATGGTCGACGAGATGGAGCGCCGCGCGGCACGCAACGACACGTTCCTCGAGGCCGACCGCGCCTTCCACACGTCGCTGTTCGCCCTGACCGGCAACCGGCTCGCGGAGCAGCTGGTCGGCGCCTTCTGGGACGTCCACACCGCCGTGCTCCCCCAACTCGGCCTCGCACTGCCGGCCGACATCGAGCTCACGGTGCGCGCGCACGGCGACATGCTCGACGCCGCCCGCCGCGGCGACGTCGAGGCCTACCGGCGCGCGGTCGTCGAGCACTACCTCCCGCTGCAGCGGGCGCTGGCGCAGGCCGCGTGATGGCCGGCGCGGAAGGGCTGAGATACGGGATCGTCGGCGCAGGGTACTTCGGCAAGGAGTTCGCGCGGATCCTCGCGGAGGTCCCCGGCGCCGAGCTCGCCGCGGTGCTGTCGCCCGAGGATGCCGACGACCTCGTCGCCGAGTCCGGCGGCAGGGTCGTCGACTCGATCGACGAGCTCATCGCCTCGGTCGACGCCGTGATCGTGGCTTCCCCCAACCACGCGCACCGCGAGCCCGCGATCGCGGCGGCCGAAGCCGGGCGTCACGTCTTCTGCGAGAAGCCGGTCGCCCTCTCGTACGCGGAGTGCGACGCGATGGTCGCCGCATCGGAGAAGGCGGAGACGCTGTTCCTCGCGGGACACATCCTGCACTTCATGCCCGGCATCCGCCGCGCCGCCGACCTGATCGCCGCCGGCGCGATCGGCGCGCCCGTCTTCGCGCGCACGTCGCGGACCGGGTGGGAGGACGGCACGGCCGCGCCGGGGTGGAAGAAGACCCGCGCCCTCTCGGGCGGACATCTGTTCCATCACATCCACGAGCTCGACATCCTCCAGCACCTCATCGGACCGGCGGAGTCCGTCTCGATGACCGGTGGGGCCGCGCCGCAGGCCGGCCGCCGCGTGGGCGACGAGGACGCGATCCTCCTCGCGGCCGCGACCTTCGCCGGCGGGCGATACGCGACGCTCGAGTGGGGGTCGGTCTTCCGCCGCCCCGAGCACACCATCACCGTCCAGGGCACCGAGGGCTATCTCGCGATCGACCTGCAGGACGTCGGTGTGACCCTCCAGCGGGGCGGCGAGACCGAGACGTTCCCGCTCCACGGCAGTGTCGAGGCCGATCTCGAGCGCACCCGCGAGAACCGGGGCGCGGCGGGCGGCAGCGGCGTGACCTACGGCGATCCCGCCCGACGCCCGCCGCGATGGCTGCGCGCCGCGATGGCGGACGAGATCGCGTACTTCCACGGTCTCGCGACCGGTGCGCGCGCCGTCGATCCGGCGCTCGCACCGCTCACCGACGGGTCGGCCGCACGCGCCGCGATCGCGACGGCCGAGGCGCTCACCCGCGCGCTGTCGCTCGGGCGGTCCGTGCGCGTGGACGAGGTCACGGGGGGGAGCCTTCTCGACGCGGCCTGATGCCGCTGTGCCCGGAAGTTGGGAAGGCGATCTGATCACCGGCGCAGAGAACCTGTCTGCGATCGGCAGCCTCGTGGAAAGGGCCGCCAGTTCCACCGCGTTGCCGAGCCCATTCCGCCGAGGCTTGTTCCGGCGTCACCAGCGCGGCGGCGCACACTCCGGAACGAAGACGGAGGGCGAGCACCCCTGCGTCTCATCCGTGGGCACGAGGTGGGCAGGCGATCACACCCTCACGATAGCCACGCAAATCGCTCAGCGGCTGCGCCGGGTGTAGCGCAGAACGTCGGACATGGCCACGCCCTCGATGAGGCTCGCCGCTGACCAGGCTTCTTCGCTCGTCGCCGTGCCCACATCCGAGACGGAACCGCACGGACCGAGAAGGATCGAAACCCCGGATAGACGCCTCAGGACGACGTCGAATCGGGTAGAAAATGGCGGAGACGGAGGGATTTGAACCCTCGGTCCCCTTGCGAGGACTCCACCTTAGCAGGGTGGTGCACTAGGCCTGACTATGCGACGTCTCCAGGCATCCGACCGCGGGGGCGCAGATGCACCCAGCAATCATAACCGAGTCCGGGACGACTTCTTGCACCCGCGAACCGCCCGGGTATCACCCGCGTCCGCCGCCCGCTCATCCCGATATGCCGTTCACACAGTACGGAGTGCTCAGCGGAACCCTCGTCTCGCACCAGCGCGACGACCCGGATGAGTTCGGCCGCTGGTGGCACGTCAATCTCACGCTTCGCAGCGGTGCGCGGGATTACCGGGTCGCCGTCGACGTCGACAGCAAGAACTCCGCGTCCGGGGTGCAGTGGAAGACCATCCGTACCACGGGCGCCAAGCTCGGCTGGCCGACGCCGCCGAACCCCGCTTTCACGAAGCTGGTCTCCTCCCCCACGTCCGGAGCCATCGACGTCCTCCGCCACCGGGCACTGCGGGTCGTCGGCATCCGCTCGTTCCTGCAATGGCTGTTCCGTGCACGGGATGCCGTACCCGCCGATCGCTCGCCCTTCTGGATCCCGTTCGTCCGGCCATGGCGCTCAGGCGATCAGCTCCAGGCGTCGCAGGCGCTGGAGGCCACCCTGTTCATCGGAGCGCTGACGCTCGTCTGGGGCGAGCCGTTCCCCGAGGGCGCGGCGCCGGGGTCGGTGCGAGGCATCCACAACGTCCATCAGAACCAGGGCGACCCCGCCGGATCGCAATGGTTCGCGGAGAACGGGATCTGGCAGGACGGCGGCGTCGCGACGCAGGAGTCCGACGGCACCTGGCTGGTCTTCATCTCGAAGTTCTCGACGCAGTCCGACCGCACCGACAGCCTCGGTCATCCCGTGTGAGCCGGAACTCACGAGGCGCATCAAAGCACCCGCGCCCCGCCTGCTACCGACCCTCGGGCACCGTGCAGGTGGTCTGCGCGGCGGTCTGCCCCGCGATCGCCGACGGGAGCTCCACGCGGGTCTCCGCGGCCGGCGTCTCGGCAGCCGGCGCCTCGGCCGCGGGAGTCTCCGCCGCGGGCGCCTCGCTCGCCGCCTCGGTCGCAGCCGGCGTGGGAGCAGCCTCGGGCTGGACCGCCTCGCCTGTCACCTCCACACCGTAGCCCTGGCTCGCGTCACCGGTCAGCGTCAGCGGCTGGTTGGCCTTGAGCGCATCGAAGAGCACCTTCGCGGCATCCTTCACCGGCATCACCCGGCTGGCGCCGTCGCCCGCAGCGTAGCGGGTCGGGTACTGCACGAACACAATGTCCTCGTACGGCACGTCCTTGACGGCCATCGCGATCTGGACCATGAGCGTGGGGTTCGTGAGTCCCGAGCTGAGCACGAGCTGGCCCTGCTGCACCTGGCTGATCGCGGTCGTCGCGAGATTCAGCAGTGTAGCCGGGTTGGCGAGCACCGAATCGGACTGGAGCTTGCGCACCATCGACGACATGAACTGCTGCTGGTTCGAGATGCGGCCGAGGTCGGAGCCGTCGCCGATGCCGTGACGGATGCGGAGGAACTGCAGCGCCTGCACACCCTGCAGCGTGTGATTGCCGGCGGTCAGCTCGAGCCCCGTGTGCGGGTCGCTGATGTCGCCGGCGACGCAGACGTCGACGCCGCCGATGGCGTCGGACATGTTGATGACGCCCGTCCACCGGATCGCGGCGGCGAAGTCGATCTCATCCTCGATGAGCGACTCGATCGTCAGCACCGTGCAGGCGAGCCCGCCGTACTCGTACGACGCGTTGAGCATCTGCGACGACATGGCCGAGTAGCTGCCGGTGCCGTCCTCCCTGGGGCACGACGGGATCGGCACGAGCATGTCTCGGGGGAACGACACGACCGTCACACGACGCGGCTCGTCCGAGATGTGCACGAGCATCGTGACGTCGTTGCGCTCGCCTTCCGTGGTCTTGGCCTGGCACGCCCCCGAGAGCGCTGCGTTCGCGCCCTCGCAGGAGTCCGTGCCGACCATGAGGATGTTCACGCCGCCCTCGATCGCGCCGAGCGAGGGCGGGAGCGGCTTGTCCTCATCGAGCACGACGGCGCTGGCGGTGATCGCCTGCGTCGCATCCCACACGTTGTAGACGGCGATGCCCGCTGCGCTCACTCCGAAGACGGCGAGCGCGACGCCGAGCATGGCGACGAGGGTCATGAACGGATGCTGCGACTTCAGCACTCCGTGGCGCGCAAGGGGAGCCCGGCCCTCCGCGGAGGGCCGCTTCGCCGACGCCATCAGCCGTTGGCCCTGACGTTGCCGGCCGAGCAGGTCTGCTGTGCCGCGTTCTGGCCCGGGATGTTGTCCGGGAGCGCCACCGCGGTCTCGCTGGGCGCGGGCGTCGCCGAAGGATCGGCGGTCGCTGTGGGGGCGGGGTCGGCGGGCGGCTCGGTGGGCTGCGGGTCGGCCACGATCACTCCTCCGGTGAGGTCCTGGTCGTGGGTGACCTCGATCGGCTCGTTGGCCGCGAGCGCCGCCCACAGCTCCTTCGCCGATTCGTAGTCGGGCACCACACGGTTGGTGTCGGCGGGGTCGGTCAGCACCGGGTACTGCACGAAAACGATGTCCTCGAAGGGCACGTTCTTGACCGCCAGCGCGATCTGCACGAGCGTCATCGGGTTGGTCAGCGACTTGCTCGGCGTGATGTTGTCGACCGCCGTGGCCGCGAGCTTGTACAGCGTCGCGGGGTCGGACAGCACCTGGTCGCTGACGAGCTTGCGGGCGAGGCTCGACATGTACTGCTGCTGGTTGCTGATGCGCGCCAGGTCGCTGCCGTTCTGCAGGCCGTGACGGGTGCGAAGGAACTGGAGCGCCTCGACGCCCTGGATCGTGCGCGGGCCGGCCGGCCAGTTGATGCCCGTGTAGCGGTCCTTGATGCCGCCGTTGCCGATGCAGACGTCGACGCCGCCGATCGAGTCGGTGATGTTGATGACGTTGCCGAAGCTCACTTTCGCGGCGAACGGGATGTTCTGGCCGCTCAGCTCCTTGATCGTCTTCGCGACGCAGGAGAGTCCGCCGTAACCCCACGCAGAGTTGATCTGCGTCTTGCTGGTGGCCGGCGTCGTGGAGCCGTCCTCGCGCGTGCACGACGGGATCGGCACCATGAGGTCACGCGGGAACGACACCACGGTGACCCGACGCGGGTCGTCGGAGATGTGGACGAGCATGTTGACGTCGTTGAGCTGACCGGCGGCATCGGCCCCCGTGCAACGGTCGCCGAAGAGGTAGGCGTACTCCTCCTCGCACTCGTCGGTGCCGACCAGAAGCACGTCGACGCCGCCCTCGATCGCTCCGATGTCGGGCGGGACCGCGCCCTGGCCCTCGAGTTCGACGGCGTCCTCGGTGAAGCTCGTCGTGAAGTCGGTGACGGCGTACGCTGCGACACCGAACCCCGACACCAGGGCCACGGCCGCGACGATCCCGACGATCTTGGCGATGAAGCCGAGCGGGCTCGGAGACGACAGCTCACCGTGACGGGCCACCGTGCGGCGGCCGCGCCTCGCGGGCTTGTGCGTCGAGCTCACTCGGTTCCTTTCAAGGGGTCTGGGACACACCGCGGAAGACGCGATGTGTTAACCCAGTGGACTCCACCGCAGACAAGAATTCCACAGTTGTTCCGTGATCCGCTCGGGACACATCAGACGGATGCCGAGGTATCGGGGTATCCTTTCACACCCCCCTGAGGGTGGGCTGAGGGCACCCTCCGGCACGACCGCTGACCCCCGGCCGTAAGACTCCTGCCACACTCACCCGGTAGCATCCCGCCGTGACCGCCTCCGCGCCCTCGCCGGCACCGCGCCCCGCCACGAAGAGCCCCGCTGCGCGCAGACGCCCTGCGGCGAGGCCTCCCCTCGCCCGCCACGCCGCCCGGGAGACGCGAGCGCAGCTCCGCCGCCGACGCAGGTATCTCGTCTTCTGCCTGGTGGGCGGCCCGATCGCCGCGGTCTTTCTCGTCGCGCTGTTCGCCGTCGGGACGTTCGCGCAGCAGGTGCTGCAGGTTCGTGACGACATGGAGGCCGCGAAGGAGCAGCTGAAGGTCCTCGCCGTCGCCGCGGTGTCCATGGACGTCCCGCAGCTCGAGCAGGCGAGCGCAGACGTCGTCGCCCGGACCGAACGGGCGCGAGCCACGTCGAACGGCATCCTGTGGGACCTCGCCGCACAGCTCCCTCAGGTCGGGAACAACGTGCTCGCGGTGCGCACCGTGACGGAAGCGGTGAACACGATCACCTCGCAGTCGCTCCCGCCCCTGGTCGCCATGATGGCCGCCGCCGGCACCGAGGAGCGCACCGGGGAGAGCCTCGGGATCGACCTGCGGCCGTTCCTCGGGGCGGGGAGCGTCCTGCCGACGGTCATCTCCTCCCTCGAGGATGCGTCGGCGATCGCGGCGGACATGGATCGGACCGGCGTTCTGCCCGCGGTGTACGAACCCCTCGACGGAATGGTCGAGCTGATCGCCGTCGCGATCCCCGCCCTGAACATCGTCCAGGAGCACCTCCCGGCCATCCTGCACGCAGCGGGCGCGGACGGGCCGATGGTGTACCAGCTGATGATCCAGACGCCGGCGGAGATCCGTGCGACGGGCGGCGGGCCCGCCCACTGGCTGGTGCTGAAGGTCGAGAACGGTCAGGTGGAGCTGCTCGGCCAGGAGAACGGCGTGGACCTGATGTACACGGAGCTGCCCGAGCAGGGATTCGACACCGTGAACGGGTCGCTCATCAGGCTGCCGGCGGAGACACGTTCGCTCTACCCCTTCGAGCTGGCGAACTGGTCGTCGAACTTCACGATGACCCCGCATTTCCCTCGTGCCGTCGAGCTCTTCCAGGCGACGCGCGAGTTGACCGGGAAGGTGGAGTTCGACGGAGTGATCTCCATCGACCCGATCGTGCTGGCGCACATGCTCGAGGCGACGGGCCCGCTGACGCTCGCCTCCGGCGAGGTCGTGAGCTCGGAGAACACCGCTTCCCTGCTGATGAGCGAACCCTACGAGCGGTTCGGAACGGACAACGCCGCGATGGACGCGTACTTCAGCGAGGTGACGACCGTCATGTTCGACGCTCTCACCGGAGGAGGGTGGGAGATCGGCGCAATGTGGGATCAGCTCGTCCGGAGCGCTGAAGAGGGGCGTATCTTCCTGTGGTTCGAGGACGAGGGCCTGAAGTCGCTCGCGCATGAGTACGGCCTCGACGGGGTCCTGCGGGAGGACAACACGGAGGCCACCCAGCTCGGCATCTACTTCAACGACTACACCGTGGGCAAGCTGAACTACTGGCTGGATTACTCGCAGCGTGCGAGCTGCAACGTGGAAGAGCGCACGATCACGGTCACGATGGATCTGCACAGCCGCATGAGCGAAGACATCAAGAGCGAGTACACACTGGGGCTGCGCAACCAGTTCCGCGGGATCGACCCCAGGACGATGATGCTCGACGTGCTGTTCTTCGCCCCTCCAGGGGCGGAGATCCTGCGGACCGACCCCAAGCGGGGCGACTGGCAGGACTCCGTGAACTGGCAGGGCAACCGGTTCCGCGACCGTGCGGGTGTCGACCACGACAACACCGCACTCAGCCGGACGCTTCTCCTCGAGATGGGCGAGAGACGGACGATCTCGTACGAGGTTCAGCTGCCGGACGGCGATCTCGGCCCGCTGGAGCTGCGCCACTCACCGGGCCCCAACCACACCGAGGTCACCGTCGACGCCGGCTGCGGCGCGCTCTTCGCCAGCCCGGAAGGCTCCCGCAACGTCCGCCTGTCGACGATCGGCTGAGCGTCGACATCACGGCGGTTCCGCGCCTGATCATTCCTGCGGAGGGTGTGGGATTCGAACCCACGGGACATTGCTGCCCACTGGTTTTCAAGACCAGGTCCATCGGCCGCTCGGACAACCCTCCCGACCGATGCGACCCCTGGGGGAGGCATCCGTCGAACAGGCGTCGAGTCTAGCCGACCGGCAGCACCGTCAGAGGCGGCGGAGCACGGCGGCCACGCCGCCCTCGTGCACCGAGTCGGTGATCTCGCCCGCGGCATCCCGCACTTCCTGGGGACCCTGCGCCATCGCGACCGCGCGGCCGCCGTTGTCGAGAGCCCATCGGAACATGCCGACATCGTTGCGCCCGTCGCCCATCACGAGCACGTGCTCCGGGTCGATGCCGAGTTCGGTGCGCACCAGCTCGAGCCCGGTGCTCTTGTCGACGCCCTTGGGGGCGATGTCGAGCCAGGCCGTCCAGCCGACGGCGTACGAGACGTGGTTGAGGCCGATGCGCTTCACGAGGTCGACGAAGTCCTGCTCGCCCTTGTCGGGAGAGACCACCACCACGCGGCACACCGGCTGGGCGCCGAGTTCCTCGAACGGCACGCGCCGGGCCTGCGTCAGGTTCCAGTCCTCGAGGTACTCGGTGTACAGGCGATG
The DNA here is from genome assembly GCF_042793475.1 of Microbacterium sp. NPDC056569. Classification (NCBI taxonomy): domain Bacteria; kingdom Bacillati; phylum Actinomycetota; class Actinomycetes; order Micrococcales; family Microbacteriaceae; genus Microbacterium; species Microbacterium sp. NPDC056569. Next base: position 211,494 of record NZ_JBHTUV010000008.1, read on the forward strand.
CCCGTCGGCGAGTTCCACGAGATAGCGGGCGTCGGGCAGGTGCACGCGCAGCTGCTCCAGCACCTCGCGCGGGTCGAAGGTCTCGACGTGCCACCGCTCGTAGCGCAGCTCGTCGGCCTCGACGCGCTTGAGCACCACGGCGCCGTTCGAGCACACGACGAACTCGGGCGAGATGCCGAGCACGCGCACGATGCCGCGGGTGCCCTCCCAGCTGCGTCCGGTCGCGACCATCACCTCGTGGCCCGCTCGGTGCGCGTGCTCGACGGCGTCGACGACGCCGGGACTCAGCGATTCGTCCTCGAGGAGGACGGTGCCGTCGATGTCGAGGGCGATGAGCAGCTGCTCGGTGGCGACTGCGGGGTTCTCGGTGTCGCGCGCGACCTGCTCGACGAGCTTCGCGGCCTTCTTCGGCGCGACGACCTTGATGGAGCCGGTCTTCGGCAGGTGCGCTTCGCTCACGCGACGGGCTCCATCACCTCGAGCCCGCCGAGGAACGGTCGCAGGACCTCGGGGACCGTGACGGAGCCGTCTTCGCGCTGGTGCGTCTCGAGCAGCGCGACGATCCAGCGCGTGGTCGCGAGCGTGCCGTTGAGGGTCGCGACCGGCTGCGTCTTGCCGCCCTCGGGCCGGTAGCGGATGTCGAGCCGCCGCGCCTGGTACGTCGTGCAGTTCGAGGTCGATGTGAGCTCGCGGTAGGCGTTCTGGGTGGGCACCCAGGCCTCGACGTCGTACTTGCGGGCGGCACTCGAGCCGAGGTCGCCGGCGGCGACGTCGATCACGCGGTACGAGAGGCCCAGGTCCTGCAGCATCCCCTCCTGCAGCGCGACGAGGCGCAGGTGCTCAGCCTCCGCCTCCTCCGGCGTGGTGTACACGAACATCTCGAGCTTGTTGAACTGGTGCACGCGGATGATGCCACGAGTGTCCTTGCCGTACGAGCCGGCCTCGCTGCGGTAGCAGGTCGACCAGCCGGCGTAGCGCTTGGCGCCGCGCGACAGGTCGAGGATCTCGTCCATGTGGTAGCCGGCGAGCGGCACCTCGCTCGTGCCGACGAGGTAGAGGTCGTCGTGTTCGAGGTGGTAGACCTCGGCCGCGTGCTTGCCGAGGAACCCGGTGCCGCGCATCACCTCGGGACGCACCAGCGTCGGGGGGATGATCGGCGTGAATCCGGCCTGCAGCGCCCGGTCGAGCGCGAGGTTCATCAGGGCGATCTCGAGCCGCGCTCCGATGCCGGTGAGGAAGTAGAAGCGGCTGCCCGACACCTTGGTGCCGCGCTCCATGTCGATCGCGCCGAGCTTCTCGCCGAGCTCGAGGTGGTCGCGCGGCTCGAAGCCGAACGCCGGGACCTCGCCGTGCGTCCGCAGCGTGACGAAGTCGTCCTCGCCGCCGGCCGGCACACCATCGATCACGATGTTCTCGAGCGCCCCGAAGGCCTCGGCCGATGCCTCCTCCGCCGCGGCGACCGCGTGCTGAGCCTGCTTCACCCGCTCGCTGAGCTCCTTGGCTTCGGCGACCAGGGCCGCCTTCTCCTCCTTCGGCGCCTGCGCGACCTTCTTGCCGTGCGCGTTCTGCGCCGCGCGGAGCTCTTCGAAGGTCGTGATCGCGGCGCGTCGCGCGCGGTCGGCGTCCACGGCGGCATCGACGGTCTCGGGCGACTCGCCCCGCGCTTCCTGCGAGCGCTTGACCAGCTCGGGATTGTCGCGAAGCAGCACGGGATCGATCACCCTGCAAGCTTAGTCGGCGACCGCAAGCGGACAGCCGGGCTGTCAAGCCCCACGTCGAATGCCCCCGCCCGGCGATTCGGTCCTAATCTGTACCTCATGGCGGCGGCATCCGGAACGGGCGACGAGGTTCCCACCGACGGCGTTCCCGCCGAGGATCTGCGCACCGGCGAGATCCCCACCGACCTCACCCCGCACCCCGCCGACGCGATCTACGCCGACGGCCCCGACACCGCCGAGCTGACGATCGCCGAGGCGGAGCTGGAGGCGGAATCGGCCGCAGCATCCGATTCATCGACATCCCATGCATCAGAAGGCGCCGGGTCCGACGCACCCGACCCCGAGCAGGCCGCCGAGCCCGACGAAGTGATCCGCCAGCCAGCCGATGTCGAGCCCGACACGACCGAGGACGAGAGCGGCCACGCGCGCCGCGTCGGCCCCGAAGGTGCGACCCGCCCGCTGTCGACGAACGGCGCGCACCCGTCACCGAAGGCCGCGCTGGTCTACAACCCGATCAAGGTCGACGCCGCCACGCTGCGCGACACCGTCACCCGGCTCGCGGCGAACGCCGGGTGGTCCGAGCCGCTGTTCTACGAGACGACGGTCGACGATCTGGGCGATGACGTGACGCGCCAGGCGCTCGAAGAGGGCGTGGATGCCGTGCTCGTCGCCGGCGGCGACGGCACGGTGCGCGCTGTGTCTGAAGCGATGAGCGGCACGGGCGTTCCTCTCGCGATCGTGCCCAGCGGCACCGGGAACCTGCTGGCGCGCAACCTCAAGCTCCCGCTCACCGAGCCCGACGCGATGGTGCGTGCCGTGTTCGACGGCGACACCCTCGCGATGGACATCGGCTGGACCGAGCTCGCGCGCCCCGACGGCACGACGGCCGAGCACGCCTTCGTCGTGATGGGTGGCATCGGCCTCGACGCCGCGATGATCGCGAACACGAATCCGCAGCTCAAGAAGACGGTCGGCTGGGTCGCCTATGTCGACGGCGCCGCGCGGTCGCTGCCGAAGGCGAAGCCGTTCCGGGTCGTCTACGAGCTTCCCGGGCACCGGCTGCACTCATCGCGCGTGCAGAGCGTGCTGTTCGCGAACTGCGGCAAGCTCCCCGCGGGCCTCGACCTCATCCCCGAGGCATCCATCGCCGACGGCGCGCTCGACATCGTGATCTTCCAGCCCAAGGGCCTCTTCGGCTGGCTCTTCGTCTGGCGGCGCGTGGCGTGGGACAACAGCTTCCTTCGCCGCTTCCGCGCCGGCCGCCGCGTGCTGTCGCTGCGCACGAAGGACAACGCGGTCGTCTACTCGCGCGGCGCCGGCATCGAGCTCGCCACGCACGAGGCGCGCCCCGTCCAGCTCGATGGCGACGAGTTCGGCGAGGCCCTCTCGGTCAAGACCCGCGTCGAGCCCTCGGCGCTCGTCGTCGTGGTCCCCAAGGGCCACACCACCGACGGCTTGTGAGATTCCGGATGCTGCGCCCCGCGGCATCCGGAGTCGCGAAAGGAAGACGCGTCAGCCCTTGACGGCGCCGCCCAGCCCTGCCGAGCGCAGGAACACCGACTGGAACAGCAGGAACATCGCGATCGGGATGAGGGTGGCGATGGCCAGGGCGGCCAGGAACACGTCGAGCTCGGTCTGGGACTGCACGTCGGGCAGGCGCACCGACAACGGCTGCACCGCGGGGTCGGGGAGCACGAGCTTCGGCCAGAGGTAGTCCTTCCAGGCGGCGATGATCGCGAACACCGAGACCACGCCGAGGATCGGCTTCGACATCGGCAGCACGATCGACCAGAACAGCCGGAAGGGCCCGGCGCCGTCGGTCTTCGCGGCCTCGAACACCTCGCGGGGCAGGTTGTCGAAGAACCGCTTGACCAGCAGGATGTTGAACGCGTTCGCCGCCATGGGCAGCCACACCGCCAAGTAGCTGTTGAGCATGCTCGCGTCGCGTCCGAGGAGAGGCGGCGACACGATGGTGAGGTACAGCGGCACCAGCAGCACGATGCCCGGGATGAACAGCGTCGCGAGCACCAGCGCGTTGAGCACCGGCGCGTACTTGGGGCGCAGCACCGAGAGCGCGTAGCCGGCGGTCGTCGCGATGAACAGCTGCGAGAACCAGGCGCCGGCGGCGATCACGATCGTGTTCCAGAAGTACTGGTCGATGTGGATGTCGTTCCACGCCGTCGACAGGTTCGCCCAGTCGATGCCGTTCGGCCACAGCGCGAACGGCTGCTGGAGGGTGTCCTGCGTGGGGGTGACCGCGGACTTCGCCAGCCAGAGAATGGGCCCGAGCCCGGCGATCGTGAGCGAGACGAAGAGGAACGCGTGGGTGAGCGACATCCCGAATCGGGTGCCGGGGCGCCGCCGCTCGGATGACGAGACGATCGAGCGCTCGGCCAGGTCGTCGACGGAGTCGCGCTTGCGCCCGCCCCCGGCACCGCGGCGCGAGAGGAAGCCTCGCATGCCCTCGCGGCGCTCCGCGTTCGTGATCGAGGTGGTCATGAGGTGCTCCAGCGGTTCGTGAGCGTGAAGTACAGCCAGGACAGGATCGCGAGCACGATCGCGAGCAGCACCGAGACCGCCGTGGCCTCGCCGTAGTCGCCGCCCAGGCTGTTGCGGAACGCCTTGTCGTAGATGTACAGCAGGATCGTCTTCGTCGCCCCGGCCGGTCCGCCGCCCGTGAAGAGGAAGGGCTCGAGGAACACCTGCGCGGTCGCGATGACCTGCAGGATCAGCATGATGAAGAGGATGCCGCGCAGCTGCGGCAGGGTCACGTGCCAGACCTTCCGCCAGATGCCCGCGCCGTCGACCTCCGCCGCGTCGTAGAGCTCCGGCGGCACCGACAGCAGGGCCGCGAGGTAGATGATGATCGACCCGCCCGCGGCGGCCCACGTCGCCTCGAGCACGAGCGACGGCATCGCCTGGACGGCGGACGAGATCCACGGCTGCGGCGGGATGCCGAACCAGCTGAGCACGGTGTTGAAGACGCCCGACGGGTCGGCGCTGTAGAAGAACTTCCACAGCAGCACCGCGACCACGGGCGGGATCACGACGGGAAGATAGGCGAGCGCCGAGTACAGCCCCTTGCCGCGGCGGACCTCGCTCATCAGCACCGCGACGAACAGCGGCAGCGGGAAGCCGAGCAGCAGCGCCAGCAGCGCGAAGTAGACGGTGTTGACGACCGCGCGACCCAGCTGCGGGTCGGTGAGGACCGCGATGTAGTTGTCGAGACCGACCCACTCCGAGACGAGCAGGTTCGTCTTCTGCAGGCTCATGACCACCGACTGCACGATCGGCGACCACGAGAAGAAGAAGAACACGAACACCATCGGCAGGACGAACAGGAGGTTCGCGAGACCTCCCCCGCGGTACCAGGTGAGCGGGGTCCGCCGGGTCTTGCGCTTCGCCGGGGGTGGGGTGGGCGGGGGCGCCGCCGCGGGGGCGGGGCGCTCCGGAAGGGTCGCGGTCATCTTCGCCTTGCTGTGTCGGGGTGCGGTGGTGCGGGGCGTTTCGTGTCGCTTCGCTCGCTCAACGACCGAGAGACGAGGGACGGATGCCGCGACCCGGCGGCGAGGCCGGGTCGCAGCATCCGTGATCCCCTCACTCGTCGAGCAGCGCCTGCGCTTCGGTCTGCGCCTGCGCGAGCAGGTCGTCGATGTCGGCGTTCTCGTCGGTGAGCACCGTCTGGACCACGGTGTCGAGCAGAGCGTAGACCTCCTGGGTCGACTTCTTCGGCTCGCCGACCGGCGTCTGGTCCCAGATGTTGTCGGTGAACGACGTCATCTGCTCGCGCGGCACGTTGATGTACGGCTCGATCCAGGTGAGCGACTCCTCGTAGAGCTCACGGCTGAGCACCGGCAGCACCGGCGTGCCGACGGCCTGGTCGGACTCGGAGAGGGCCTTCGCGTCCTGCACGGCGGCGTCCTCGTCGAGGAGCTTCTGCATGTAGTACCAGTCGATCCAGGTGACCGCGGCCTCCTTGGTGGTGTCGTCGACCGTCGGGCTGATCACCGCGATGTCGCCGCCGCCGAGCGTGCCGGGGTCGTCGCCCTCGACCGGAACGACGCCCAGACCGTACACGGCGGGGTCGAGGCCGAAGTCGCGCACGAGGGCGGTGTAGACGTCGGAGCCCGACGTGTACATGCCGATGTTGCCGGCGGCGAACTCCTGGTTGATGGTGCCCCAGTCGAGGTCGACCTTGGCGCCGAACGAGTCGTCCTCCCACTTCAGGTTGTGGAGGAACTCGAGCGTCGCCTTGGTCGCGTCGTTGTCGATCGTCGAGGTGGCGCTGCCGTCGGCCTCGTCGGTCTGCGTCCGGCCGCCGCGGGCGACGGTCTGCGCGGTCAGCTGCCAGCCGCCGGTGTTGTTGATCGCCATCTGCGCGTAGCCGGCCTTGCCGGTGGCGTCGTGGATCGCCTTGGCGTACTCGCGCACTTCGTCCCACGTGGTCGGCGGCTGGTCGGGGTCGAGCCCGGCCTGCTCGAACAGGTCGCGGTTGTAGTGCAGGCCCATCGCGTAGGCCTGGCGCGGGAAGCCGAAGATGTTGCCGTCGGCGTCCTTGACGCCGTCGAGGATGATCGGGTTGAAGCTGTCCTCGTAGCCGAGTTCCTTGACCTCGGCGGTGACGTCCATGAGCTGGTCGTTCTCGAGCAGCGTCTTCGAGTCGGTGAACGGCACGGTGAACACGTCGGGCAGGCTGCCGCCGGCGAGCTGCACGGCGAACGTCGGGCCTTCCCACTCGTACTCGACACCGATGATGTCGATGTCGGGGTGCTCCTTCTCGAACTGCTCCTCCTGCGTGGCGAACGCCTCGTACGCCGCGGCGTCGGCGCCGGGCGGGAAGGTCGCGACGCGCAGCTCGAGCTTGCCGTCGCTGTTGCCGTCGCCACCGGCTGCCGAGCAGCCGACGAGCGCTCCGACGGTCGCCACGGCGGCGACACCGGCGAGCAGGACCCTTGCTGGTGACTTCATCGTCTTTCCTTTCTGAGGGGGAGGTTCCGCGTCAGCCTCTCGGCGCGGACGTCTCCGGGGTGTTGGTGCGGGTGTGGGAATCGGATGCCGCCGCCCCGAGCCGCAGCCAGGCTGCGGCGTTGCCGGGCAGCAGCCCGGCTTCGACCGGCGAGCTCGTGAGGAGGACGGTCGCGCCGGGGGGAAGCGCGACCGGGTCGTCGCCGGCGTTGACGACGCACGCGAAGCGGTCGCCGCGCCGGAAGGCGAGGATGTCGGGGCCGGTGTCGTTCGCGGTGGGGACGGGCCATTCCGGCGAAGGGTCGCCGTCCCACCACTCGAGGGGACCGTCGCCGAGCTCGGGAAGCTGCCGGCGCAGCCGGAGCGCATCGCGGTAGAGGTTGAGCGTCGACGCCGGGTCGGCCTCCTGCGCGGCGACGGTGAGCCCGCTCCACCCCTCGGGCTGCGGCAGCCACGTGCGGGTCTCGTCAGGGCTGAAGCCGAACGGGGCCCGGTCGCCCGACCACGGCAGCGGGACGCGGCATCCGTCCCGTCCCGGGTCCGTGCCGCCGGAGCGGAAATGCATCGGGTCCTCGATGAGGTCGAGGGGCAGGTCCTCGACCTCGGGAAGTCCGAGCTCGTCGCCCTGGTAGATGTAGAGGCTGCCCGGCAGCGCCGCGACCAGCAGCGCCGCCGCGCGGGCGCGGTGCAGGCCCAGCTCGGGGTCGGTCGGCACGCCGAACCGCTTCTTGAGGAACGCGAAGGCGGTGTCCTCGCGCCCGTAGCGGGTGACCGGGCGGGTGACGTCGTGGTTGCTCAGGACCCACGTGCTCGGTGCGCCGACCGGCGCGTGCGCCGCGAGCGTCGCGGTGATCGACTGGCGGAAGGATGCCGCGCCCCACGGCCGCGCGAGGAAGTCGAAGTTGAACGCGGTGTGCATCTCGTCAGGGCGCAGGTAGTTGGTGAACCGCACGATGTCGGGCACCCAGATCTCACCGACGAGCACGCGCGTCCCGGGGTAGGAGTCGGCGATCGCACGCCACGAGCGGTAGACGTCGTGGAGCTCGTCGCGGTCCTCGGTGGGGTGCTGGCCCGGGCCTTGCTTCGCGCCGACCTCGGGCAGCTCGGGGTCCTTGATGAGCAGGGCAGCCGAGTCGATGCGCACGCCCGCGACGCCGCGGTCGAACCAGAACCGCAGGATCTCCTCGTGCTCGCGGCGCACGTCGGGGTGGTTCCAGTTCAGGTCGGGCTGCTCCGGCGTGAACATGTGCAGGTACCACTCCCCCGGCGTGCCGTCGGGGTTCGTCGTGCGGGTCCATGTCTCGCCCTGGAAGCTCGACACCCAGTGCGTCGGGATCTCGTCGCCCTGGGGACCCTTGCCGGAGTGGAACCAGAACCGCTCGCGCTCGCGGCTGCCGGGGCCGGCGGCGAGCGCCGCCTGGAACCACGGGTGCTGTGCCGAGATGTGGTTCGGCACGACGTCGATGATCGTGCGGATGCCGAGATCCAGTGCCTCCTGGATCAGCTGCTCCGCCTCTTCCAGCGTGCCGAAGCGCGGGTCGATGTCGCGGTAGTCCTGCACGTCGTAGCCGCCGTCGGCCAGCGGGCTCGGGTACCAGGGGTTGAACCAGATGGCGTCGACGCCGAGGTCTCTGAGGTAGCCGAGGTGCGCCCGGACGCCCGCCAGGTCGCCCGTGCCGTCGCCGTTCCCGTCCGCGAAGCTCCGCACGTAGACCTGGTAGATGACGGCCGACCGCCACCACAGGGGGTTGTCGCTCGCGGGAACGGCTCGCTCGCCGCGGGTGAGGACCTCGGTGTCCACGTGTCTCCTCGTCGATGGGAAGGACTTGATGCGACGAATGTATTCCAGGGGATTGTGCTTTGCAAGTCCTAGACAAATCTCTGCAAAATTGCGATGCTTGGTCATCTCTTGCAGAGAAGCGACCGCTGCGCGGGATCATCCTCCGGCGCGCTTACCCGCGGCGTCGGCTTCGCCGGCGGCGCCCGCCAGTCCCGAGCCCGCGCGCTCTCCGGATGATCCCGCTCCGCTGACTCCTGCGCCGGGTGCAGGCGGGCGCGGACGGCGGATGGGGAGGGGAAGGGAAGGGGTAGGTTGTGCGCCGCGTCCGGGGCCCGGGCGTCCGGGCGTCCGGGGCCGGGGGTCAGGCGGCGGCGGGGCCTGTAGAGGCCCGGAGGACGAGCTCGGGCTCGAAGAGGAGCTCGTCGCCGGCTTCCGTCGTGCCGGCGATCTGGGAGAGCAAGAGGTCGATCACCGTGCGGCCCATCGACTCGATCGGCTGGCGCACGGTCGTGAGGGGCGGCTCGGTGCAGCTCATGAGGAACGAGTCGTCGAAGCCGACGACGCTGACGTCGTCCGGCACGCGGAGTCCGGCACGACGGGCGGCGCGCACGGCGCCGAGGGCGAGCGGATCGCTCGCACAGACGATGGCGGTCGCACCCGCGGCGAAGAGGCGGGAAGCCCCGGCCTGACCGGACTCGAGCGAGTACAGGCCGCGCACCACCAGCGCGTCGTCGAGCGGCGAACCCAGGCGTTCGAGCAGTCGGCGCGCGGCGGCGAGCTTGCGCTGCGACGGGATGTGGTCGAGCGGCCCGAGGAGCAGTGCGATGCGCCGGTGGCCCAGCTGGTGCAGGTGCTGGATCGCCTGCTCGGCCGCGGCGGCGTCGTCCGTGGAGACCGTCGCGAACTCGAGGGAATCGATGCGCGCGTTCACCAGCACGGTCGGCAGGTTGACCTGTCGGAGCCGGTCGTAGTGCTCGTGCACGGCATCCGCCTGGCTGTAGTTCCCGCCGAGGAAGATCACGCCCGACACCTGCTGCTGCAGGAGGAGGTCGACGTAGTCGGACTCGGTGATGCCGCCCGCGTTCTGGGTGCACAGCAGCGGGGTGTAGCCGTTCTGGGTGAGGCCGCCGCCGATGATCTCGGCGAGCGCGGGGAAGATCGGGTTCTGCAGCTCGGGGAGCACGAGCCCCACGAGACGCGCCCGCTCGCCGCGGAGCTTCGTCGGCCGCTCATACCCGAGCACGTCGAGCGCGGTGAGCACCGCCTGGCGAGTGGCCTCCGAGACGCCGGGCTTGTCGTTGAGCACGCGGCTCACCGTGGCCTCGCTGACTCCGACCTTGCGCGCGACTTCGGCGAGACGCTTCGACATGCGCTCAGTGTACGCAAGAACTTGCAGGATCGCGCAAGCCGACGCAAGCGGGATCCGGACGCGTCGACCGGCTGTCAAGCCCCGGCACGACGCACCTGTACCCGGCAGGATGAAGCCATGGCCCGACCGTCGATCGTGTGGTTCCGCGATGACCTCCGTCTCGCCGACAACCCGGCGCTGCGCGCCGCGATCGACCGCGACGAGCCGATCATCGCCCTGTACGTGCTCGACGAGGGGTCACCCGGCATCCGCCCCCTCGGCGGCGCGGCACGGTGGTGGCTGCACCACTCGCTCGCGTCCCTCGGCGAGCGCCTGCGCGAGCGTGGGGCGACCCTGGTCCTCCGGCGGGGGCCGGCTGAGCGCGTGGTGCGAGAACTCGTGACGGATGCTGCGCCCGGCGCCGTCTTCTGGAACCGGCGCTACGGCGGGCCCGAGCGCGAGGTCGACGCCGCGCTCAAGGCGGGACTGCGGGACGAGGGCGTCGAGGTCGCATCCTTCGCCGGCTCGCTGCTGTTCGAGCCGTGGACCGTGAAGACGGGTGCCGGGACTCACTTCTCGGTGTTCACGCCGTTCTGGCGCGCGTGCCTCGCCCTGCCGTCGCCGCGGGCACCTCTGCCCGAGCCGCGCGAGGTCGACGGCGTGCGCGGGGGCGCGGCATCCGATTCCGTCGACGATTGGGAACTGCTTCCCCAACACCCGGACTGGGCAGGCGGGCTGCGCGAGACGTGGGAGCCGGGCGAGCCGGCTGCCCGACGGCGTCTGCGGGAGTTCCTCGAGGACGACCTCGCCGCATACGACCGCGCGCGGGACGAGCCCGCGGCGGGTGCGACGTCGCTGCTGTCGCCGCGGCTGCGGTGGGGCGAGGTGAGCCCGCACACGGTGTGGCACGAGACGGTCGCGGCCGGTCACGGCGGGCGGTTCCTGTCGGAGCTCGGCTGGCGCGAGTTCGCATGGCACACGCTGTTCCACTTCCCCGAGCTCGCGACGAAGAACCTCCGACGAGAGTTCGACGCGTTCCCGTGGCCGCGACTGAAGCCGACGCACCTCGACGCGTGGCAGCAGGGCCGCACGGGCGTCGCGCTCGTCGACGCGGGCATGCGGGAGCTCTGGACGACCGGCTACATGCACAACCGGGTGCGGATGGTCGTGGCATCCTTCCTCGTCAAGAACCTGCTCATCGACTGGCGCCGCGGCGAGGAGTGGTTCTGGGACACGCTCGTCGACGCCGACGAGGCCAACAACCCGTTCAACTGGCAGTGGGTGGCGGGCTCGGGGGCCGACGCCGCGCCGTACTTCCGGATCTTCAACCCCGAGCTGCAGGCGAAGAAGTTCGACCCCGACGGGCACTACGTGCGCGAATGGGCTCCCGACGCGCTGGACGATGACGCTCCCGAGCCGGTCGTCGACCTCGGCGAGACGCGCAAGGCCGCGCTCGCGGCGTACGAGCACGTCAAGCGGGCCGCGCGCTCCTGAGCGCACGACCCGCTCGAGGCCTCACCAGGCGTAGGCCTCCGGTGCCTGACCGCCCGGGCCGGGGAAGAGCTCGTCGAGGGCCGCGAGGTCCTCGACGCTCAGGTGGATGTCGAGCGCGGTCACGGCCGACTCGAGCTGGGCGACCGTGCGCGGACCGATGATGGGGCCGGTCACGCCGGGCTGGTGCAGCAGCCACGCGAGGCCGAGGGCCGACGGCGTCCAGCCGCGTTCCTCGGCGAAGCGCTCGTACGCCTGGAGCTGGTCGCGGCGCTCTGCACGCTGCGACGTGATGCGCTCGGAACCGGACCGGGCCGCAGCATCCGTCGATCCTCCGCTGAGGAGTCCTCCCGCGAGCGGCGACCACGGCAGGATGCCGAGCCCGTAGTTCTGCGCCGCGGGGATCACCTCGAGCTCGATCGAGCGCTGCGTCAGGTTGTACAGCGACTGCTCGCTGACGAGACCGAGGAAGTGCCGCTGCTGCGCGATCTCGTTGGCCTGGGCGATGTTCCAGGCGGCGAAGTTCGAGCTGCCCGTGTAGACGACGTCGCCCTTCGCGACGAGCACCTCCATCGCCTGCCAGAGCTCCTGCCACGAGATGTGCCGGTCGATGTGGTGGAACTGGTAGAGGTCGATGCGGTCGGTCTGCAGGCGCCGCAGCGACCCGATCGCCTCGCGGCGCACCTGCCACGCCGACGCGCCGCGGGCGTTGACGACGTCGCCGTCGGAGGTCGGATCCACCATCGGCGAATGCACCTTGGTGGCGAGCACGACGTCGTCGCGCACGCCCGGGCGCGCGGCGAACCAGCGGCCGATGATCTCCTCGGTCGCGCCGCGGCCGCCCGCGCCTCCGTAGCCGTTGGCGGTGTCGATGAAGTTGATGCCGAGCTCCAGCGCGCGGTCGAGGATCGCGAACGACTCCTCCTCCGAGGTGCGGTCGCCGAAGTTCATCGTGCCGAGCACGATCCGCGAGACGGAGGTGCCGGTGCGTCCGAGGTGGGTGTAGTCCATTCCGACATCGTCACACGGCTGCGTGCGGCGGCGGGCGGATTCACGAAAACGTTTCCTCGATGTCCTCCTATGACGTCGATCCGGAATGGGATGCTGCGCCCCGAGGTTGCGGCTCGACATGACCACGATCGGAATCATCGGTGCAGGACACATCGGCAGCGCGCTCGCCCGCGCCTTCTCGGGACTCGGCTACGACGTCGTGATCTCGAACTCACGCGGACCCGAGAGCCTCGCAGGACTCGTCGACGAACTCGGCCCCAAGGTCAGCGCCGCGACGGCCGTCGACGCGGCCGCGGCCGCCGACATCGCCGTGGTGACCGTGCCGCTCAAGGCCCTCAAGGACGTTCCCGTCGAGCCCCTCGCCGGCAAGATCGTCCTCGACACGAACAACTACTACTTCGAGCGCGACGGCCGCATCGACGCCCTGGATCGCGGCGAGGCCACGACCTCCGGCCTCCTGCAGGCGCATCTGCCCGCCTCGAAGGTGGTCAAGGCGTTCAACCACCTGTACGCCTCCGACATCAACGCCGGCGGGCTGGCCGCGGGCGACCCGCAGCGCCGCGCGCTCGGCACCGCGAGCGACGACCCGGAAGCCATCGAGTTCGTCACCGGCGTCTACGACGCGCTGGGCTTCGACACCGTGAGCGCGGGTCCGCTGAGCGAATCGTGGCGCCTTGAGCGCGACCGTCCGGCGTACGTCGTCGCGCAGACCGCCGACGAGCTGCGCGCGAACCTCGTGAAGGCGAACCGCCTGCCCTGACCGCGGCCTGGCGTGGTTGTGCTCGTGGCGAGTCGCCACGAAGCGCACCCATCTGCGGCCGATTCCGGCGACTCGCCGAAATCGAGCAGTCCGGAATGCGGATGCCGGGGCGCGGGTTGCCTTCAAGCGATGAGCACCGCGACCCACGCCCCGGCCCTGTCCGTCCTCGACCTCGTTCCGGTGCGCACCGGGCAGACGAGCGCGCAGGCGGTCGCAGCATCCCTCTCCCTCGTCGATGCGGCCGATCGGCTCGGCTATCGGCGGTACTGGTTCGCCGAGCACCACAACATGCCCGCCGTCGCATCGACGACACCGCCGGTGCTGGCCGCGGCCGCTGCCGCGCGGACGTCGCGGATCCGGCTGGGATCGGGCGGCGTCATGCTGCCGAACCACTCGCCGCTCGTCGTCGCCGAGCAGTTCGCCGCTCTCGAGGCCCTCGCGCCGGGGCGGATCGACCTCGGCCTGGGGCGCGCTCCGGGCTCGGACCCGGTCATCACGCAGCTGCTGCGCCAGAGCGGCACCACGAGCGATGTCGAGCGGTTCCCCGACCACGTGCGCGACATCCTGTCGCTCGTCGCACCCGACGGGGCGTCGCTGCGCTTCACGTCGGGCGGTACCTACGACGTGCACGCGACGCCGGCCGCGACGACGACGCCCGAGGTGTGGCTGCTCGGCTCGAGCGACTACTCCGCGCAGCTCGCGGCTTCGCTGGGCCTGCCCTACGTGTTCGCGAACCACTTCTCGGGCGAGGGGCTCGAGCGCGCGCTCGACCTCTACCGCTCGGCGTTCGCACCCTCCGAGACGCTCGCGGCTCCGCGCACCTTCCTGACGGCCAACGTGCTGGTGGCTCCGACGCAGGACGAGGCCGAGGATCGCGCCCTGCCGAACCTGCGCATGACGGCGCGCCTGCGCACCAACAAGCCGCTCGTCCCGCTCGAGACGGTGGAGCACGCCCTGGCGAACGCCGCCGACTTCGCCGGGCTCGGCGAGACCTTCATGGCCTCGGCCCGGGCGAAGTGGTTCGTCGGCACGGCCGGGGCCGTGGCATCCGATCTCCGCTCGTTCGCCACCCAGCACGGTGTCGACGAGGTGATGATCTCGCCGATCGCCGGATCGTACGAGAACGAGCCGATCGACACCGCACCCGGCCGACTGCAGACGCTCGAGCTGCTGGCCGCCGAGCTCGGCCTCTGAGCCCCGGCCGCTGCGAGGCGATGACGAGCCCGGCCGCTACCAGGCGATGAGCTTGTGCGGCGTGACCTCGATGAGCACCGAGTACCGCTCGGCCATCGTCTCGGTCGTCAGCTCGAGCCGCCGGAGCCATTCGTCGTACTTGGCCGTGTACTCGTCGCCGATCCGGTCGACCCAGGCGCTCGACGGCGCGGGCGAGATGGCCGCCGTGCCGCGCAGCACGGTGAGCTGCTCGCCGTCCTCGCCGGCTTCCAGGTGCAGGAGGACGCGGTCGTTCGCCCGGAGATTGCGCACCTTCGCCGTGTCGGGCTCGCTCATGATGAGGGCGCGTCCGTCGCGCCAGAGGAACCAGATGGGCACGGCGTGCGGGTAGCCGTCGCGGCCGACCGTCCCGAACCACGCGACCTGCTCGGTCTCGAAGCGTCGGAGGGCGCGGGCGTGCACCTCGTTCGCGGGATCGAAGACGAAGGGCTCGGCCATCATGCCTCCTCCGGCTCGCCGCTCAGCAGCCCGCGCAGCCAGTCGCGCGCCTCGACGAACACGTCGTCGGCGTAGCGCTCGGGGTAGCGCACGACGGCGCGGTCGGCGCGCGGGTACGACCCGAGGAACGTCACACGCGGGCTGAAGCGGCGCAGGCCCATGAGCGCATCGGCCATGCGCTCGTCTTCGAGGTGCCCGTCGGCGTCGACGACGAAGCGGTACCGGCCGAGCTCGTCGCCGATCGGCCGCGATGCGAGCAGCGACAGGTTGATGCCGCGCGTCGCGAACTGCTCGAGCATCTCGAGCAGGGCGCCGGGGTGGTCGTCGGGCAGCTCGACGATGAGAGAGGTCTTGTCGGCGCCGGTCGGGGCGGGCGGCACGACCGTGCGGCTCACGAGCACGAAGCGCGTGACGGCGTTGGGGTTGTCGCCGATGTTCGACGCGAGCAGCTCGAGCTGGTGATGCTCGAGGATGCCGGGCGGGGCGATCGCGGCGTCCGCGTCGCTCGATCCGTCGAGCAGTCCCATCGCGCTCGCGACGTTGCTCGCCGCCGGCACGTGGGCGTGGGCGGGCAACGCGGTCGACAGCCACTGCAGGCACTGCGCGTAGGCGACAGGGTGCGCGGCGATGAGCGAGACGTCCTCGAGCCGGGCGCCCGGACGCCCGACCAGCACGAACTCGACGGGCACGAGGTACTCGCCCACGATGCGCAGGCCGGGCACGGTCGCGAGGGCGTCCTGCGCGGTCGACACGCCGCCGTCGACGGAGTTCTCGATCGCGATCATCGCGGCGTCCGAGCGTCCCTCGACGACGTCGGCGAGCGCCTCGCCCACGTTGCGCACGGGCCGCCACTCGTGGCCCCGCGCCTCCGGCACCTGGGCGAGCGCCGCCTCGGTGAACGTGCCGGCGGGGCCCAGATAGCTGTACGTGCGGCGGACGGGAACGGATGCCTCGGCAGAGGCGACCTCGGAAGTCACGCGTGCCAGCCTAGCCCGGGCCATGTCCGCCTGGTCCCGTGCGCAATTCAGGATGAACGCGGTACGACATCGACCCCGCCCGCGGAAATCCGGGGGCTGCGCCGATCGCGCGCCGCGCTCATCCTGAATTGCGAACCGGAGGTCGTGTCACGGATCGTGCACGGCGGGCCGCGGACGGGCAGACTGGGACGCATGACTCGCGCAGGACAACCGGCCGAAGCATCCGACCTCATCGACATCGATGAGCTGATCGCCGCTTACTACGACGTCAAGCCCGACCCCGCCGTCCCCGAGCAGCGCGTCGCGTTCGGGACGAGCGGTCACCGCGGCTCGTCGCTGTCGGCCGGCTTCAACGAGACCCACATCCTCGCCACGACGCAGGCGATCGTCGACTACCGGAAGGCACAGGGCATCGAGGGCCCGCTCTTCCTCGGCCGCGACACGCACGGCCTGTCGCTGCCGGCGGAGCGCAGCGCGATCGAGGTGCTGGTCGCCAACGGCGTCGACGTGCGGGTCGACGCGCGCGACTCGTGGGTGCCCACTCCGGCGCTCAGCCACGCGATCCTGACGTACAACCGCGGGAAGGATGCCGCGGACCCGGGCCGCGCCGACGGCATCGTCGTGACGCCCAGCCACAACCCGCCGCGCGACGGCGGCTTCAAGTACAACCCGCCGAACGGCGGCCCCGCCGACACCGACGCGACGGGCTGGATCGCGAACCGGGCGAACGAGCTCATCGCGGCCGACCTCGAGGGCGTCGCCCGCACGCCGTTCAAGGATCTGGATTCCGACACCCTCGGCCAGTACGACTTCCGCGACGCCTACGTCCGCGATCTCGCGAACATCATCGACGTCGAGGCGATCCGCAGCGCCGGCGTGCGCATCGGCGCCGACCCGCTCGGCGGTGCGTCTGTCGAGTACTGGGCGCTCATCGCCGAGGTGCACGGCCTCGACCTCACGGTCGTGAACCCCGACGTCGACCCGACCTGGCGCTTCATGACGCTCGACTGGGACGAGAAGATCCGCATGGATCCGTCGTCGCCGTCCGCGATGGCCGGGCTCATCGGCCGCCGCGACGAGTACGACATCCTCACGGGCAACGACGCCGACGCCGACCGCCACGGCATCGTCACGCCCGACGCCGGGCTGATGAACCCGAACCACTATCTCGCCGTCGCGATCGACTACCTGTACTCGCACCGGCCGGATTGGCCGACGGATGCTGCGGTCGGCAAGACCCTCGTGAGCTCGATGATCATCGACCGCGTGGCCGAATCGCTCGGCCGCGAGCTGCTCGAGGTGCCGGTCGGGTTCAAGTGGTTCGTGCCCGGGCTGCTGGACGGATCGGTCGCCTTCGGCGGCGAGGAGTCGGCCGGAGCGTCGTTCCTCCGCAAGGACGGCTCGGTGTGGACCACCGACAAGGACGGCATCCTGCTGTGCCTCCTGGCCTCCGAGATCCTTGCGGTCACGGGCAAGACGCCCTCGCAGCGCTACGCCGAGCTCGAGGCCGAGTTCGGAGCCTCGGCCTACCAGCGCGTGGACGCTCCCGCATCCCCCGCGCAGAAGGCGGCGCTCGGCAAGCTCTCACCCGACGCGGTCACCGCGACCGAGCTCGCCGGGGAGCCCATCACCGCGAAGCTGTCGCACGCGCCGGGCAACGGCGCCGCGATCGGCGGTCTCAAGGTGCAGACCGAGCACGCGTGGTTCGCCGCGCGCCCGTCGGGCACCGAGGACGTCTACAAGCTCTACGCCGAGTCGCTGCGCGGCCCCGAGCACCTCGCGCAGGTGCAGGCCGAGGCCCGCGAGGTCGTGTCGCAGGCGCTCGCAGGCGCCTGAGCCTCCGGCTCACACAGCGACGCCCGGACCCGCGCGAGGGAGCGCGCGGGTCC